>JAMJQR010000111.1 GCA_023554335.1 Candidatus Benthicola marisminoris | reverse complement strand
CGCAGTTAGCTGCGATCCCGGTCAGTAGCACCAGGTGTGATCCAGGCTCGACGCTGGCCATGGTAGCGACGTCGTTGGTCTCCACGTCGGCGAAGCAGCCGCAGTCGAGCGCAGCGGTGTAGCCGTCGACATCGAGGTCTTCGCCCGTCGTGATGATCGTCAGCTCCAGCGATCCCGCGGGGGGTGGAGGGTCCGATGGGAGCGTTTCGTAGTCCACGTTCGAGCAGGCCGTAAGGCCCATAAGCCCTGCGATCGCCAGCGCGGGCATCAGGGTAGCCTTCCTCATCATGCACCTCCTGTCCAGCAGGATACTCGGCCAGGAGGGGGCTGGCTGCGATCGTTCGGGGGTGCCTGACCCCCGCACAAGGCAAAGCGATAGCAACCGGGGGACGGGCTCACGACGGCCGGCCCCGCCAGGGAGCACCGGGCGGCGAAACTGTCGAGAATGCCCACACGAGGGCATATTCAGCAGGCCGGATGGGCATTCGACCCCGGGAGGCTCCGGACTTCGATGGACGACCTGGGCGTTTCACGATCGCCGACTCCGCCGGACATCACGGGCCTGCTGCGTGCTCATCGGGCTGGCGACGAATCCGCCATGCACGAGCTCGCGCCCCTCGTCTACAGCGAGCTCCATCAGATCGCCCACCGTCAGCTCGGCAGGGAATCCCCGGGTCAGACGCTTCAGACCACGGGCCTCGTGCACGAGGCGTTCGCGAAGCTGGTCGGACTCGAGCGGATCGAGTTCAGCGACCGCTCTCACTTCTATGCGCTTTCGGCGCGCATCATGCGCCAGATTCTCACCGATTACGCAAAGAGACGCCGGGCGCTCAAGCGGCGAGGCGTGCACGTGCCTCTGGAGCCCGAAGGGGGAGGTGCGGCCGACTGTACGGAGGCTACCATCGAGGCGCTCATCGACCTCGATCGGGCTCTCGAAAGCCTGTCCGAGATATCCGAGCGGCAGACTCGCGTCATCGAGTGCCGCTTCTACGCCGGGATGACGGTGGAGGAGACCGCCGAGGCCCTGGAGATCTCGAAGGCCACGGTCAAGCGGGATTGGCAGGTGGCCCGGGCGTGGCTGAACCGCGAGCTCGCCTGAGCCCTTCGGGGTGCCGAGTCTCGCTTTCTATAGGGGGGATGGCCGGGAGCGACGGCCCGAGTGACGGCCGCAATCGTTCTGGAGGGCGAGCCATGGGGTGAAGTCCGAGCACTGGGAGCGGGTCGCTGCGCTGTTCGACGAGGCCACGAAGCTCGGCCCCGCCGAGCGCGAGGATCTCCTCTCGTCCCTTGCCGATGACGGCCTCCGAAACGAGCTGCGCTCCCTGCTCGATGCCCACGAGGGCCGTGGTGCCTTCGATGAGCTCAAGGAATACGTGACGGGTCCCGGGGCGGAACAGCTGCTCCAGCTCCAACCCGGCGACGAAGTCGGGCCGTACCGAATCCTCCGCGAGATCGCGACCGGCGGAATGGCCACCGTCTATCTGGCGGAGGATCTGAAGCACGAGCGCCAGGTGGCCGTCAAGGTGCTGGGTCCGGTCCTCGCAGCCGTGCTCGGGGCCGAGCGCTTCGCGCACGAGATCATGACGACGGCCCGTCTCCAGCATCCGCACATCCTTCCGCTGCTCGACTCCGGGCAGGCCGAGGGTCTCCCCTACTACGTGATGCCCTACATCGAGGGAGAAACCCTGCGTGAGAGGCTGAACCGGGAGACGCAGCTCGGGGTCGAGGACGCGGTCCGGATCGCCGTCGAAGTGGCGGATGCGCTGGACTACGCCCACCGGAACGAGGTCGTTCACCGCGACATCAAGCCGGAGAACATCCTGCTCCACGACGGCCGCCCGCTGGTCGCGGACTTCGGGATCGCTCTGGCCGTGACCGCGGCGGCGACCGGACGGACGACGGAGGCGGGCCTTCTCCTCGGCACCCCCCACTACATGAGCCCGGAACAGGCGACGGCGCAGAAGGACCTCACGCACCGGTCGGACATCTACTCGCTCGGCTGCGTGCTGTACGAGATGCTGGCCGGCGAGCCGCCACATACCGGCAACTCCACACAGGAGATCATCCGGCGAATCGTCACCGACGAGCCGCGGCCGATCAGCGAGCTCAGAAAGTCGGCGCCCCACAACGTGGCCGCGGCCACCGCGAAGTCACTGGAGAAGCTGCCGGCCGATCGCTTCGCCAGTGCCCGGGGCTTCGCGCGCGCGCTGGAGGACCCCAGCTTCACCACGCCCGTCACGCGGGTGGATCCCCGGTTCGGAAGCCCGCCCGCCCGGAGGCATCGCCTCACCGCCGGACTCGCGACGCTCGCGGCAGTGGCGGTAGCAGCGGCCGCCTGGGGCTGGCTGCGGGTCTTGGGGGATGCCGCCCCTCGGCCGACCGTCGAGTTCCACCTGGAGCCGCCCGCGCCCGGGATGTACTTCGGCAGCGGGTTGGCTCTCTCACCTGACGGCCGACGCCTGGTGACCGAAGTCCTGATTGAGGACGGCTGGGCCCTGTACCAGCGAGATCTGGACGCCCGCGACTGGCAGGTCGTCCAGGGAACCGGGAGGGCCACGGGTCCATTCTTCTCACCGGACGGCGCGTGGCTTGCCTATTTCTCGAGCCGCGAACGAGCGATCAAGAAGGTGCCCGTCGGCGGCGGTCCCTCTCAGACGATCGTCCGCGCGGCCTGGATGGGGGGCGCGAGCTGGGGCCCGGATGGCACCATCGTCTTCCAGACCAAGGTGGATCCCTCGACCGCCTCTCCGCCCGGTCTGTTCCGGGTGAGTGCCGACGGAGGGGAGCTCCAGCGCGTCACCCTGGCGGACAGCACGATACCGCCGATTCATGGGTCGCCCCGCTGGTTGCCGGGAGGGGAAGTGCTCCTGTTCAAGTCCGGGATCTCCCCTCCCTTCGTCTGGGCGGTGGTTCCCGAGTCCGGAGAGGCCGCGCGCCTGACGGCGGGCATGTCGCCCGCGTCCGATCGGTCCGATCGCCTGACCTACGTGACGCTCGAAGGTACCCTGATGGTTCAGTCCTTCGATCCCGGGACGCTAACCCTCGATGGGTCCCCCAGGCCGATCGCGGAGGGGATCAGCATCGGGATGGGGGGCTTCGCGCCGTACTCGGTGGCCCGAGACGGATCGGTGGCGTACCTGGCGCCATCGGAGCGGGGAACGCGGCTGCTCCTCGTGGACCGGCAGGGCGCGTCTCGAGCCGTGTTCAGCCCGGGGATCGGCTCCTCCATTGGTGCCCCACGATTCTCGCCGACGGGAGACCGGATCGCGTTCGCCCGCGACGGAGACATCTGGATCTACTCCCTCGCGCAGGACGCGGCCCGCCGACTGAGCTTCGAGGACGGACAGGCCGGTGATCCCGCGTGGTCGAGCGACGGCCGGTTCGTCGCCTACTCGGTAGATGGGGCAGGGGACGAGTCC
>JAMJQR010000014.1 GCA_023554335.1 Candidatus Benthicola marisminoris | reverse complement strand
GGCAACGACAAGATCGTCTACGGGTCCACGCACCTGGGCGGCGACGAGTGCCCGCCCGAGGCCGACATGTCCCAGGGATACGTGTGGGCCCTGTACGAGGACTACGACATCTTCGTGGCGGACGCCGACGGATCGAACCTGGTTCGCGTGACCGACGCGCCTGGATACGACGCCGAAGCCACGGTCTCGCGGGACGGCGAGTGGGTGGTGTTCACCTCCGCGCGCGACGGCGACCTCGAGATCTACAAGATGCGCATCGACGGGTCCGAGCTGACCCGTCTCACCGATACTCCGGGGTACGACGGCGGTCCGTTCTTCTCGTACGACGGCACGAAGATCGTGTACCGTGCCAGTCATCCCGAGGGCGAGGAGCTGGCGGACTACCAGCGCCTGCTGGCGCAGGGGCTGATCCGGCCTTCGCAGCTGGACGTCTTCGTGATGGATGCGGACGGCTCCAACAAGCGGCAGCTCACGGACAACGGCGCCGCCAACTTCGGGCCCTACTTCTTCCCCGACGGCGAGCGGATCATCTTCTCGTCCAACCTGGGCGACCAGAACCGGCGCGAGTTCGACCTGTGGGCGATCAACGTGGACGGCACCGGCCTGGAGCGGATCACCTACTCCGGTGATTTCGACGGCTTCCCGATGTTCAACTCGGACGGGACGAAGCTGATCTTCGCCTCGAACCGGGGGAACGATCTTCCGCGGGAGACCAACCTGTTCATCGCTGACTGGGTGGACTGAGGCCGGGCGCGCGGACGCGCTGCCATGACCGCGCCGACCGTGTACCGGTCCGAGATGACCGAGGCGCAGGTCGAGTATCTCACAGACCTGGTCGCTTCGGAGGACTTCGCGGGTGCCCACCTCGAGGTGGGCACCGCCTCCGGAATGACCCTGGCGCGCATGATCCGCGCTCTCCCCGCGCCCCATGACCCCGCCTTCGTGGTCGTGGACAACATGCGGTACTTCCCGGACCAGATGGACACAGTGCGTGGGAACCTCGAGAGCCACGGCATCGATCCGGACCGGGTCGAGTTCCGGGTCGGTGACAGCGGGGACGCCTTCGAGGCCGCGGCGCGGGCTGGGGACTCGTTCGACTTCATGGTCATCGACGCCTCACACCGGATCCGCAAGGTGACCGGAGACCTGCGGTGGACGCGGCTCCTCAACCCGGGGGGCGTGGTGTGCCTGCACGACTACCACCCCAGTTTTCCCGGGGTCGTGAAGTCGGTCCACCGTTTCCTGCGCCGCCACTCCAGCTACGAGCGTATGCCGAGTGTCGACGGCCTAGTAGCATTGAGGAAGACCGGGCCGAGCCGGCGTCCTGAGATCTCCTGGGTCGACCGGGCCTGGGCGGCCGGCTGGCACGTGCCTCTCACGATCGCGCGCAGAGCGAATTGAAACGCCCGTGACCCAAGCTTCCGGCCTGCTCAGGATCAAGGCGTTCGCCTTCGACTACCTGGTGATCCTCGCCTATCTGGCCGTGCTGGCCGGAGTCGGGACGTGGCTGACGCTGGGACCCGCCGGAGACCGATGGTCCCTGCTGATGTCGGACCCCATCCGAGCGGACCTCGTGGCCTTCCTGACGCTGGTTCTCCCGGTGATCCTCTCCTTCGCGCTCAGCGAGGCGTCGGATGTCGGGGCGACAGTGGGGAAGCGCCGGATCGGCCTCCGGGTCGTCGGGCCCGGCGGCACCCGGCTTCGCCTGCCGCGGTCTCTGGTGCGATCGGGGCTCAAGTTCCTGCCCTGGCAGATGGCGCACACGGCCATGTTCCACATACCCGGATTCCCGACGTCGCCCGGCGAGCCTCCCGCGTGGAGCCCCGTGATCCTGTCCATGGCCTGGCTCCTGGTGGCGCTGTACCTGCTGGGCCTGACTCCCTTCTTCGGGCGCCGCACCCTGTACGATCGAATCGCGGGATCCACGGTCGTACCGGAAGACCCCGGCCCGCAGAACCCAGCCTCAGCCTGACCGCCCCGCCTTGACGTTCAACTCTGTTGACCTATATTGGTAACTATATGGTTACTAATAGTCGGCAACTCGATTCGATTTTCGGAGCTCTATCCGACGCGACCCGCCGGGCCATTCTGGAAGAGCTGGCCCACGGCGAGCGGACCGTGGGGGAGCTGGCGGAGCCGTTCGAGATCTCCCGCCCCGCGATTTCGAAGCACCTCCGGGTGCTGGAGAGGGCGGGGCTGGTGCAGCGAACTCCGGAGGGACGCATCAGCCGGTGCGCGCTCGACGCTACCCCGCTGCGAGAGGCCGCCGACTGGGTGGAACACTACCGCGCTTTCTGGGAGGGACGGCTCGACGCGCTCGCCCGTTACCTGGAGACGCCGAACCCCGTGGACGAGGAGGACGAATGACGACCCAGACCGCAGGTACCCTGAAGATCACTCGCGTGATCGCCGCCGACCCGGAGACCGTGTTCGACGCCTGGACGCAGCCGGAGCACATCAAGAAATGGTCGGCGCCCGAGGGAATGGACATCCCGGTCTCGGACGTGGACCTGACCGTCGGCGGCCGGTTCCATCTGCAGATGCGAAACGCGGAGGGCGGCATGCACAACGCCCGCGGCATCTACCGGGAGATCGATCGCCCCGGGCGCCTGGTCTACTCGTGGGCCTGGGACGAGCACCCCGATCACGGCGAGTCCCTGATCACCGTGGAGTTCAAGGCCGTAGACGGCGGCACCGAAGTCACGATGGTCCACTCCGGACTCCCTGACGAGAAGTCCGTGACCGACCACGAGGGCGGATGGACGAGCTGCCTGAACCGGCTGGAAGGGCTGTACGCCTGATGCCCGAAGGCGCTCACCTGAGAATCGCGCGCCCGACCGGCGACCTGGAGCGGGTGGCGCGCATGTACCGGGAGGGCCTCGGCTTCGAGGAGCTGGGGTCCTTCCGGGACCACGACGGGTTCAGCGGCGTGATGCTCGGACACACCAGGCACGGGTATCATCTGGAACTCACCTCCGAGCTCGGCGCGCCGCCACGACCGCGGCCCGATCCCGACCACCTGCTCGTGTTCTACCTGCCGGACC
>JAMJQR010000110.1 GCA_023554335.1 Candidatus Benthicola marisminoris | reverse complement strand
GCCCTTCGCCGCTGAACGTCGCCGCGATGAACCGCGCGTAGTCCCGGGCCGTCGTGTGAAGGCTGCCGGCCGCGTTTCCGCTCTCCGGCATCCTGCGATTCGTCGGATAGCCGAATTCGTCGTGCGGGATCGCAGCCAGCGTGTCGTAGGCCTCAGTCCAGGCGTAGTGCGTGTCCGACATCCCGAGGGGCTCGAACACCTCGCGCGTCGCGATCTCCTCCAGCGTGAGGCCGGTCCTCGCCTCCACCGCCCGCTGGAGGTACACGATGCCTTCGCCCGAGTAACCCCAGCGCTCGCCGGGATCGGAGTTGAACTGAAGCGGCGTTCCTCCCCAGTTCGGCAACCCCGTGGTGTGGGTCAGCACGAGCCTCGTCGTGATCTCCTTCGCGCGATCGTCGTGGGTGAGTCGTTCGTACTCGAGGATGTCCCACAGCGGCTCGTCGAGGTCCCATTCACCGCGATCCACCATCCGGAGCACGGCGTAGGCGAACACCGGTTTGCTCAGGGACGCGGCCTCGAAGACGGTCCGGTCCGTCACCGGCGTATCCGTCTCGGAATTCGCATAGCCGAAGGCGGCGGTCATGACGACGCTGCCGCCTTCCATGTAGGCGAGCTGCAGACCTGGAACCTCGGCTCTTTGCATGAGCTCCGGCACGCTGTCGAGAAGAACGAGCGCGGGGTCGGAAGCAACCTCGGTCTCCGCTTCCGCCGGTGCATCGGCCGCGGGCGAACAGGCGAAGCCGGCGGATAGTATCCCGCTCCACAGGATGGCGGCGAATCGGCGCGGCGGGCGAAGCAAGTGTCTCACGATGTCTCCTCGATGCGGTTGGCTGTCGCTCCCGCCCCAGCCTAACGGTCCCGCGGCGAGAAGGCACGCAAACCTCCCGGTCAGCAGACGTATCCGTCCGATTCGCTGCAGGCGGCCACCAACATGAGCGTGGGGAGTGCGATGATCGCCACGATCAGACCTGCCGTGGCCGCGCCATCCGACTCCGAGACCTCGACACCTTCGATTTCGGCGATTGCGACGGCGACGGTGTCGGCCCAGATCGGACCGCCGAGACGCGCCGTCCGCTGGATCTGACCGCGGACGCTGTCAGCCTCGACAGCGGCGTGACGCATCTTGAGCTCGTCCCCATCGAGCAGCGTCAGGGTGACACTGCCATCGGCCGGGATTTCGCCGATTTCGATCTGCTTGTTCGTTGCGCAGGCGGAACCCGTCAGAGCGAGGACTGCGGCGAGTCTGGCAATCCGATGAATGCGAGCCATCGTGCACCTCCTGTTTGGCGGGGGTACCGAAAGGTTGCTCGAACCGAGTCAAGCGGGCGTCAAACAGGTAGCTCCGGGTGGACCGGTCCCGGGTTTTCGTGCATTGTCTGGGTAGAGGCCGGGGTCTGGGGTCCCCGTCCGGGACGGGCCCCGCCGATCTCCTTCCCGGGAGGTGCACGTGAAGCCGGATCGATCCCGCGTCCTGTCGGAAGGCCTCATCGCCGGGCTGGCAGGATATGCCGTGGTAGTGCTCTTCTACGGAGTGCTCAACGTCCTGGCCGGCGAGTCGTTCTTCGCGACCGCCGCGGCCCTCGGAGCCGGACTGGTGCCGGAAACAGGATCCGGGGGCGCCGTGGGGGCCGTCTTCGCGTTCAACGGACTCCACATCCTGGCGTTCCTCGTGGTCGGCCTCGTGGCAGCCTGGCTGGCGATGCGCACCGAACGGCAGCCCAGCTTCTTCGTGCTGGCCCTGTTCATCGGAGTGGCCGGTTTGTTCGCCGTGATGGCCGGCTTCCTGTCCTTCGCCGCCCAGAGCGGAGTGCAGCTTCCCATCGGATCCGTGTTCGCCGCGAATCTGCTCGCGGGTGTCGTAATGGGGGCCTACCTGCTGAAGGTGCATCCGAGGCTTTGGCCGGAGATCCGGGATCACCTGGATCCGGAGGAGGAGCATCCGGTTCCCCACTGATCGGGAGACCGGGGGGTGTGGCGGGAAGGGCAGCCTCGCCCCCCCCGCCGGGTACATCACTCAGGTTCTCGCCGTAGATCCGCCACCGGAGCGCCGAGGGGCGCGAGTCGACTCCATTCGGCCACGCGAAGCCCCGAGAGCGTCGTAGGCCGTGTCGAGCCCCCGCCTCATCGTCCAGGCGCGCTCCCGCGGGTCGCTCTCGTGCTCGGCCTCTCGAATGGCTGCGCTGAGCGCGTCCCGCACGTCGGAAGGAAGTCTCGAACCCATCCGCATGATGGCCTCCGCCGTGACCATGTAGACCTCTGCGCAGGCCTCGGCGTCACCGCTGTTGAACAGAGGCGCGCCCAACGAAATTGCGCGCTCGATCAGCTGCGCGGCTGCGGCGCTCGCCTCGCGGCTCGCACCGGGGATGAGCACGGCGTCGATCACGTGCACCACGCCGTTCGAGGCATCGATGTCCGCGCTCACCACCTCAGCGCCTCCAGCCACGACGCGACCGCCCGTCAGGCGCACGTCGACGGACGGACCGGCGAGCGTGCGCACGGACCGGGCCTCCAGCAGATCGGCCCCGTACAGGCGTCCAGAGGCCACGTGGTACGTGAGGATCTCCTGGAGCTTGCCCCGGTTCGCAGGCTCGAGCAGAGACTCGACGGTACCAGCCGGAAGCTGCGCAAAGGCATCGTCCGTGGGGGCGAAGACCGTGAACGGCCCGTCGCCCATGAGGTCGCGGGTGAGCCCGGCGGCGTCGACGGCGGCCAGGAGCGTACCGAACGATCCCGCGGCGCGCGCCACCCCGAGGATCGAGGCTTCCTCGGGCAGCAGCACAGAGTCGATCACGTGGATGACGCCGTTGCTGGCTCCGACGTCCGCGGACACGACCGTGGCGTCATCGATGCGCAGTGAAGATCCGCGCTGCGAGATAGCCAGACGCTGGCCGTTCACCGTCGCGGCCCCCGACAGTCGAGCGGCCTGGGCCGCGGTCACCCGACCCGGCACCACGTGGTAGGTCAGGATGGCCGTCAGGCGATCCCGGTTCTCGGGCTGCAGAAGAGCCTCCACCGTTCCGTCCGGCAGGGCGGCGAAAGCCTCGTCCGTGGGTGCGAGCACGGTGAAAGGCCCGTCACCTTGCAGCGTGTGGGTGAGACCCGCGGTCTCCACGGCGGCCAGCAGCGTCTCGAAGGCTCCCGCCGACCGCGCCACGTCCACGACGTCGTCATGCCCCTGAGCGGGCGCGGGCGTCGGGCTGGCGATGAGAGCCACCGGGAGTAGCGCACCGGCCAGGACTCTGCGTAGGATCGTCTGGTTGTTCATTGAACTTCTCCTTCAGTCGGGACTGCATTCTTGGTTTCGGTCTCGCTCAGGGATTCGCGTGGTTCGCAGGATCGGATTCAAATGGGTCTGAATCCGAATCCCCCACGCGCGCGAATAGTTGAAGTGATGGGAAGAGAATGACCGATCGCCTGACTCCAACCGACGGATCGGCCGATATGGACGCCGCCGAGCTCCTCACCCGCGTGGCGCGGGGAGAGGCAGGTGCGGTGCGCGGTTGTCTCCAGACGTTTGGCCCCGTCGTGTGGTCACTGGCCCGGAGGTTCGCTCCGACGCAGGAGGACGCGGAAGACGCCGTGCAGGAGGTATTCACCGACGTGTGGAGGAGCGCGGGTCGGTTCGATTCAAGCCGCGCGACCGCGCACGGCTTCGTGGCCATGATCGCCCGGCGCCGACTGATCGATCGGCGCCGCAAGCGGGAGAGACGCCCCGTTCTGGTTGCGCTGCCGGACGGATTGGAGCCGGCCGACGAGGCGCACGAGCGGATCGAGCGACGGATCCGTGCGGAGCAGGTCGCCTCGGTGCTCGGGAGGCTCAAGCCGCGGCAGAAGCGGTGGATCGAACTCTCGCTGGTCTACGGAATGTCTCATTCCGAGATCGCGATCGAGACCGATACCCCACTCGGAACCGTGAAAACCGGGATCAGGCGCGGCCTGGCGCAGGTGCGCGAGTGGTTCGCGGAGGACAACGAGAATATGGACGAGGTCCGGGACGCATGAGGGACCGAGATATGAATAGAATCGAAGAGCTGCTACTCGACCGGACCACCGGCGATCTCTCGGCCGAAGGTGAAGCCGAGTTGACCGAGCTGCTGCGACAGCACCCGGCGATCGACGCCGAGGCCTATGATCGCATGGCAGGTGAGCTGGCGGCGTCTCTGGCTGCATCGGACGCAGGCGATCCGTTGCCTGATGGTCTCTTTCGGCGACTGCTGGAGGACGGAGAGGCGTTCGTCGGCCAGGAGTCTCGCGCGCCCATCGACGAACTGGCGCGACGCCGGCCCTGGATTGCGTGGTCGGGATGGGTCGCGGCCGCGGCCGCCGCCGTAGGGTGGT
>JAMJQR010000109.1 GCA_023554335.1 Candidatus Benthicola marisminoris | reverse complement strand
GAAGCTCGCCGGCGGCGTCGCGGTGATCAACGTCGGCGCGGCTACCGAGACGGAGATGAAGGAGAAGAAGGCCCGCGTGGAGGACGCGCTGCACGCGACCCGCGCGGCCGTCGAAGAGGGAATCGTTCCGGGCGGCGGCGTCGCGCTGCTGTCGGCGCAGAGCGCGCTCGACAAGCTGAAGCGTGAGGACTCCGATGAGATGATCGGTGTGCAGATCGTGCGCCGGGCGCTCGAGGAGCCGCTTCGGCAGATCGCGCTGAACGCCGGTGCCGAAGGCTCGATCGTGGTCGAGAGAGTCCGCGAGAAGAAGGGTAAGGGCTTCGGCTACAACGCCGCGACCGACACCTACGAGGATCTGGTGAAGGCCGGTGTGATCGATCCGACCAAGGTCACGCGGACGGCGCTGCAGAACGCCGCGTCGATCGCGGGCCTGCTGCTCACCACGGAAGCCGTCGTGGTGGACAAGCCGGAGGAGAACCCGATGCCCGCCATGCCGGGCGGTGGGGACATGGGCGGCATGTACTGACCGTCCCGTCGGCGGGGTGGGCGTCGGTCGACTCCCTCCGCGAACTGCTCGTCGCTGCGCGACGAAAGGTTCGCTCCAGGAGCCGACCGAGGCCCACCTCGCAGCGGAACCCAGCAGAGAGAAGGGGCCCGGGCCGTTGGCCGGGCCCTTTCTGCATCAGGGTAGATTCCAACCGACGTGGGGCGCGGGGCATCCCACTGTACGAAGCGCCACAGTTTCTCGAACCGGAGATGCGCGATGCCCCGCCAAGGAAGGATATGCCCCGATCGAATGGTGTTCGCGCGTGCGAGGTCGATACTCACGCTGCTGGCCACTTGCTCCACGATCCTGCTTCCCTCCTCATCGGACGCGCAGCTGACACTCACGAGCGACGTTACGTCGGACCCGGATCAGGCTGTGTTCTCCTACTCCGACATCCAGCACTTCATCCGGGCGATGGAAGCGATCGAGGCCGGGACCGACACGATGGTCGCGCTGCAGCAGGAATACTTCGAGCAAGCCTCGCCCGGCCTGGAGATGTTCGTCGAGAAGTACGACTTGACCGCCGAACGGCTTCAGGTGGGAATGACAGCGTATCCCGAAGCTTACGAGCGGCTTCCGGCGGTATTGGCCGCACTCCGAAACCGGGAGTCCTCGTTCCGGGAAAGCTATGCCGCGATCCATGATGCAATTCCCGGCACGGTCTTCCCCACGACCTGGTTCCTCGTGGCCGGCCACCGGGGAATCGGGTCGGGTTCGATCGAGGGCCCCCTGTTTTCCATCGAAAAGGAGACGGTCACTGCGATCGAGGCGGGCAGCGTCGAGCCTACCCTGGTGCACGAGATGGTCCACCTGCAGCAGCTCGCCGCCACGGGCGAGGCGTACTTCGCGATCTTCTCGGGTCCGGAGCGAACTTTGCTGGCGCTGTCGATCCGGGAAGGCGCGGCCACCTACTTCAGCGAGTTGATCACCGGAGGCAGCGAGCACAAGAATGCGGCGCGCGACTGGTACCTCGCGCACGAGGATGAGGTCTGGTCGGCCTTCGAGGCCGTGATGCTTAGCACGGACATGGGCGACTGGCTATGGGCGGAACCTGCGAATCCCGACCAGCCGCCAGACGTGGGCTACGCGATCGGAGCCCGAATCGTGGAGAGCTTCTACCGAAGTTCGGAGGACAAGGAGGCGGCGGCAGCGGAGGTGATGGGGATCACGGACTACGAGGGATTCCTGGAACGGAGCGGGTACAGGGAGCGAGGGTAGCGATCAGGTCGCGCCGCGGCCGGTCGTGCGGCTTCGCTGGGACTGAGGCGAGCGGACGAGGACCGTGACGGCCCAAGCGGCGTCGGGTCAGTCTGCGAGGCCGTAGTCCTTCATCTTTCGCCACAGAGTGGTGCGGCTCATGCCGAGCATGCGGGCCGCCTTCTCGCGGTGCCCGTCCGCCGCGTCGAGGGCGGCGGCGATCGCGGCGCGTTCCGCGTCCCCGTCGGCCGGCGCGGCGTAGCGCGGGTCGTCGGCCAGGGCGTTTCGGCCCGGAGCGGTCTCCCGGATCTCGGACGGCAGGTGCTCCACGCCGATCGACTGACCCTCGGAACGGATCGCCGCCGATTCGACCACACCCAGCAGCTCGCGCACGTTGCCGGGCCATCGCCAGGCACGAAGCAGCCGCAACGCGGCCGGCGTGCAGCCGTCCGGGACCGCCACGCGCGAGCGGGAGCGAAGACGGTCCAGCGCGGCCTCGACGAGGAGCGGAACGTCCCCGTGTCGCTCCCGCAGGGGAGGAAGCTGGATCGGGAACACGTTCAGCCGGTAGAACAGGTCGTCGCGGAAACGGCCGGCTGCCGCCTCGTGACGCAGGTCACGGCGAGTCGCGGCGACCACGCGGACGTCCACCGGGATCGGCCGGTTCGACCCGACCGGTGTCACCTCGCGCTCCTGCAGGACGCGGAGCAGACGCTGCTGCAGCCGCTCGCTCATGTCGCCGATCTCGTCGAGCAGAATCGTGCCCCCCTCGGCCGCCCGGAACAGCCCCTCGCGGTCGGTGGTGGCGCCGGTGAACGAGCCGCGCACGTGTCCGAACAGCTCGGACTCGAGCACTCCCTCGGCGAGTCCCGCACAGTTCACGGCGAGGAACGGGCCGGCGGCACGCTCGGACAGGTCGTGCACGGCCCGTGCGACGAGTTCCTTGCCGGTCCCCGTCTCGCCCGTCACCAGAACCGTGGCGTCGGAGGGGGCGACGCGCTGGACCGCCTCGTAGACGTCGCGCATGGCCGGGGAACGGCCGACCATGCCCAGCGAGCTGAACTCGGGCCAGGCCGCCGGACGACTCTCCAGCAGCTCTGCGACCTTTCGGCTTAGCAGCTCGGGGTCGACCGGCTTGGTGAGGAAGTCGTCCGCGCCGAGCTTCAGGGCCTCGACCGCCGTCTCGATCGTCCCGAAGCCGCTGATCATCAGAACGGGCACGCGCTCCCCGCGCAGCCGCAGCGCCTCTAGTATGCCGAGGCCCCCGATGCGGGGCATGCGCACGTCGAGCAGGACCAGGTCCACCGGCCCCTCCGCCATCCGCTGGCTGGCTTCCGTGGCCTCCGCGGCCGTGGCCACGTCGTACCCGTCCTGCCGCAGCAGCTCGGCCGTCGAGATGCGGAAGGCGCGATCATCGTCCACCAGCAGAAGCCGGGGGGTGCGGGCCCCGCTCACCCGGAGTCCTCCTCGGGTCGTTCCGCGTCGGCCGCGGCTCCGTCGGCGTCGGCATGGACCGGGACCTCGACCCGGAACGCGGCCCCGGATCCGTCCTCCCGGTTACGGGCCACGAGTTGGCCGCCGTGCCGCCGCACGATGCCCTCGGCGACGAACAGTCCGAGGCCGACACCGCTCACCTCTCCCTTGGTGGTGAAGAACGGATCGAAGATCCGCGGAAGGATCTCCGCCGGGATGCCAGCGCCGCGGTCCTCGACCTCTATCGCCGCCCGGCCGGGAAGCGCGGCGATCTCGACCGTTATCGGACCTCCCTCCGGCATCGCCTCCTGCGCGTTCTGCACCAGATTGATGAGCACCTGCTTAAGCGCCTCCGGGGAGATGGTCACGGGCAGCCGGACGGAGTCCGTTCCGGCACCGGTCCCGGAGTCGGCGATGGAAACCGTGATCGGCCAGCGCTCCCCCTGGCGCCCTGCGCCCATCAGCGCGGCGACCTGGTGCGCCACCTCCATGGCGTCGCAGCCCTGTGCCTCCGGGTCCAGTGGCCGATTGAGGTCGAGCAGTCCTTCGGCCAGCTCGTGCATCCGGGCGAGCTCGCCGATCGCCAGCTCCGTGAACACCCGCCCCTCGGGGTCCTCGGCGAGACGACGGTCGAGCACCTCCAGGCAGTTGCGGATGCTGGCCACCGGGTTGCGGATCTCGTGCGCCAGTTCGGCCACGAGCCGACCGCTCGCCGCCAGCCGGTCCCGCTGGATCAGCTCTCCCTGCAGGGCCTGCAGGCGGTCCTGCTGTGCGGCGAGCTCCTGGTTCGCCGCCTCGAGCTCCTCGAGCCGCCGGGCGAGTGCGCTGCGCATCTCGCGGAAGCTCTGGCCCACCCGGTCCACCTCGGACAGCGCCGAACGGGGAACCGGGGCCTCGAAGTCTCCCGCCGTCAACCGCTCCGAGGCTTCGGCCAGGGCTCCGACCGGGCGGGCGGCCGCTCCGGCCGCGAGCACTCCGAGCAGCAGAGCGAACACCAGGGCGATTCCCAGGGCGACGAGCGCTCCCCGCTGCAGTCGGGGAAGGATGGCGAGCGCCGTCTCGGCACTGCGGGCGAACAGCACCCGGCCCGAGTCGTCGAGCTCCGCGCACGCGACCCACCAGCGCGACCCATCGGGGAGTGCGACCTCCTCGACCTGCGTGCCGTCCCCGTAGGCGCGGGCGATGGCCGAGGCGACGTCCGATTCCAGCGTGGCTGTGGTGACGGAGCCATCGGCGAGCGCGACGATGACCTGCGACCGGGTGAGCCCGGCCAGCGCCGCCGCTCCCGTCTCGTCCAGCAGTTCGTAGACGCCGGCTGTGCCCAGCCAGACACCATCGCGCATCACCGGCGCCAGCGCGACCTGGGCCGGTCCGTCTTCTGCCGTTACGAAAGAGACGGGCATGTCTCCGTCGCGGGTCGCGTCGATCAGCTCGGGGTCGGGCATCGGCCCCGCCCATGATTCATCACCCGGGGCCGGGACGACGACGACCTCCTCCCGCTCGTCGAACTTCGCCTCCTCCGCCGCGCGCACGGCCGCGACCTCGTCCGCGGCCTCGAACGCCGCCACGACGGCCGGAGCGGAGGCAAGGTCCTTGGCGTGCATCATCAGGGCATCCGAGCGCGCCGCGTTCCGGTCGCCGATCAGTCGCGGGGCCACGGCAAGCTCTTCGCGGGCGGCGCGCTCGAGCTCCGCCTGCAGCCGGCGATCGAGCAGGACGCCCGCGGGCACGAAGGCCACGAGCAGAACGCCGGCCAGCAGCGCCAGCAGTGCGGAAAGGAGCGAGATCTTCATGGGCGCACCAAGCTAGGACCGAGCTTCACGGGGAGCCAGACGGGGAAAGGGGAGACGCCGGACTGCGGCGCCTCCCCACGATCGATCCCGGACCTGCTCCGCCGATGATCAGTCGAGTCGCTCGATCGTGACCCGGGCGACGGGCCCGGACCAGCCGTGCAGGCCGGCGATCAGGTCGTCGTCACCAGTGATCCCGGGATGCATACTGATCACGCCGTTCTCCGCCAGCGCCGGATTGCTCATCCCGGTGCCCGGATCCGAGCTCGGTACGCCGGTGAGGACGGGGCAGGGCGGCACGATGTCCGCGAAGTCCTCTGTGTTCAGTTCGGTGCCCGCGTCATAAGCGTAGGCATCGAAGCTCGCGGCGGACCCCACCTGGTTCGGCAGCTTGACGGCATCGAGGCCTGTGAACCCGTCGTTCGTGCAGATGAGCATGGAGACGAACGAAAAGAACTGCGCGCCGTCACCCGCCTCGATTTCGAACGTGACCGAGGCGCCGGGGAACAGCGGGGGCGGATCCCCGGCCACCGCGACCACTGCATCTGAAACATCCTTGCTCCCCTGGAGGGCCATGACGAACGGATCGAGGTTCCCGTTCTCGGCGATCTCCTTCACGCCGAAGCTGGCCGGGCGACCCACCTCGTAGGCGTCGATCGCGCGGCGGTGCGTGGCCGCGGCCGGCGGGGTGAACGGCTGCCCACCGGTGAGATTCGTGATCGTGACCTCGTAGGTGCGCATGTCGGAGGCCTTCTCCGACGCCTTCTCGCTGGCGAACGCCGGCTCGAGCTGCAGCTCCGCGGTCTCGGGCTCCATGGTGTCGTTGCAGGCGGCCGCCGCGAGCAGCGCCACGACCGGCAACAGGAATGTCCTTCGCATCGTTCCTCCCTCGTTCAGGTTCGTGCCGGTCACTCGATCCGGCGCCGAGGAGGCGTGGCACACGGCGGGCCGCGGACGAGCCATCGTAGCTCATCGTCGTAAACGCCGGCAATATATTAATTTGGGGAGACTCTGACGATCAGGCGGACCCGTGGATGCTGTTTCACGGAACACCGGCGGGTGGCAGTTGAAACGTTTCAAGGGTTCATGCTTGCCGGGGTCCTGATTATGCTGGGCACGGAGCCCCGTGTCGCAGGACGGGC
>JAMJQR010000108.1 GCA_023554335.1 Candidatus Benthicola marisminoris | reverse complement strand
GAACGTGGAGCTCCACTTTGGGCATGGCCCGGATGAAGTCCTCGAGCGCGCTGCCTGTGCCGGGGCGAGTGTCCATGTGGTATTCTGTGCCTTCGCCGCGAGCGATAGCAAATCCAGCCGGAGCTGACCGAGAATGGCGCGGAGCTTCATCATCGATACGGACACGGCCTCCGACGACGCCGTGGCGCTTCTGATGGCCCTTCGCCATCCGGACGTCGTGGTCGAGGCCATCACGGTCGTGGCCGGCAACGTGGAGCTCGAGCAGGGAACGCGGAACGCGCTATACACGGTGGAGCTCAGCGGATCGGATGTCCCGGTCTATCGTGGATCGACGGCGCCGCTGAGGCGGGACCTGGTGGTCGCGCAGTTCTTTCACGGTAAGGACGGGCTGGGAGACCAGGGGTACCCCGAGCCGCGCGGACAGGCAGCGGAAGGAGACGCCGTCGACGTCCTCATCCGGACGATTCGTGAGAACCCGGGCATCGTCCTCGTGACGCTGGGGCCCCTGACCAACATTGCCCGAGCACTCCAGCAGGCTCCGGACCTGGTCGCCCTCGTCGGCCGGTGCGTCGTGATGGGCGGCGCCGCCTGCACCGTGGGCAACGTGACCCCGGCGGCCGAGTACAACGTGTGGGTCGATCCGGATGCGGCCCGCCTCGTCCTTCGGTCGGGCCTTCCCATCGAACTGGTCGGCTGGGAGCTCTGCCGCGGCCCCGCCACCCTGTCGGAGGACGAGATGGAGGAAGTACGGGGGATCGGCACGGACCTGGCGCGGTTCGCGATCGATTGCAACACGAGTGCCCTGGCCGCCGCTCGGCTCCAGTCGAGAGAGCCGGGACTTCCCCTCCCGGACCCGGTCGCCATGGCCATCGCGATCGACCCGAACATCTGCACGCGCAGGTCGAGACACTACGTGGACGTGGAGGTAGAGAGTGACCTCACACGTGGAATGACCGTGGTGGACCAGCTCGACGTAGCCGACGACGAGAGGAACGCCGCGATCTGGGAGGCGGTCATCGCAACGGATCGTACGGTGGAGGTCTGTTGGGAGATCGACGTCCCGGCGTGGAAGGACCTGCTCCGTGCCGCGCTCAGGTAGTCCGGTGACGCCCCGCGTCGTGGTGGTCGGTAGCGTGAACACGGATCTCGTGGTCCGCGGTCCCCGCATCCCGGTTCCGGGAGAGACGGTAACGGGAGGCACGTTCCTCAGGGCGGATGGAGGCAAGGGAGCGAACCAGGCGGTCGCAGCGGCGCGTCTCGGAGCGAACGTAACCCTGGTGGCGCGCGTCGGAGCGGACGACCTGGGCACGGATTCGGTCGCCGGACTGCGATCGGAGGGGATCGACGTGCGCCACGTCACGGCCGATCCGGAGCACTCGACGGGCGTGGCACTGATCATGGTGGACCGGGCGGGAGAGAACTCGATCCTCGTGGCCCCCGGCGCCAACGCCCACCTGGAGGTAGACGACGTGGAAGCGGCGCGGTCCGCGATCGAGTCTGCGGACGTGCTTCTCACCCAGCTCGAGTCACCGCTCGAGGCCGTGCAGCACGCGGTGGAGATCGCGCGTGCGGCGGGTGTCACGGTCATTCTCAACCCGGCTCCTGCGCGACCCCTTCCGGAATCCCTTCTCGGGGGTGTGCACGTCCTCACCCCCAACCGGACCGAAGCGGCACTCCTCAGCGGAGAGAGTGACCCGGGAGCGGCCGCAGACGCGCTGCGCGCGATGGGCTGCGGCACGGTCGTCGTGACTCTCGGGGCCGAGGGAGCCCTGCTCGCGAGCCCTGACGAGCGGGCCCTCCTTCCTGGCTTTTCCGTCGTGGCAGAGGACACCACGGCCGCGGGTGACGCCTTCAACGGGGGGCTCGCGGTAGCCCTGGCAGAGGGTGAAGACCTCGCGGCAGCGGTGAGGCGAGCGTGTGCCGGAGGAGCACTGGCGGCGACGACGGCCGGCGCGCGTCCGTCGCTTCCCGACCGGGCCTCCATCGATCGTCTTCTGGCGGAATTCGGGTGAGTAGACGACGCGTTCTCCACCCTGCTCCCGTGGACAAAGGGGCCACAAACCGTCATGGTGGGTCCCGCGGGAGCGTTGAAACGCGCCGGATCACAACCTGAAAGGACGGGGAACGCCGAGTGGGAAGACGAACGAACTACGGATTCGAGAAGAGACAGAGGGAGCTGAAGAAGCAGAAGAAGAAAGAAGCGAAAGAAGAGAAGAAGCGGCTCCGGAAGGAAGAGGAAGCCAGGCTTCAGGCGATTGAGGCCGGCGAGTTGGTGATCGACGATGAGGCGGAGGACGGGGAGCCGGTCGAGGATGATGACGACGAGGAAGAAGGAACAACCTAGGCTACGTCGGATCGAGGGCGGGTGTAGACGCAGAGGCCACAGTCATTTAGCATTGGGGCGGCGAGGCCCCTGGCACGGAACCCGGATTCACGATTCCCAGGCATGATCCGACTGGCCGACTACAGGATGAATCGCAACTCCGCGCGAGCGACGGCACTCCTCGCCGTCATGCTCATGATCCCGGCCATGCCGCTGGCCGGGCAGAGCCTCAAGGGATCGCGCAGCTCACTGGACCTGCAGAACCGGGTCGCGCTTCAGCATGACTTCACTTTCCTGAAGACCTCGGACCAGGTCCGATGGTTCGTCGACCGAGGATATCTCGTGCGCGTGCCGCCGGGACCGGGCTACGAGCTGAAGCGGATGTCGTACCCGTACGCCCGGCCCGAGGTTGCGCTCTTCATTTCCCGGCTGGGAGAGCAGTACTACTCGGCGTGCGGAGAGAGGCTGGTCGTCACCAGCCTGACCCGTCCGACCACACGCCAGCCCCGAAACGCGTCGTCCCGCTCCGTGCACCCCACGGGGATGGCCATGGACCTGCGCCGCACGAACAACAGGGGATGCAGGTCCTGGATGGAGAGCGTGCTGCTGAGCCTCGAGAGCGCGGGAGTCCTGGAAGCCACGTACGAGCGGAATCCGCCACACTACCACGTCGCCCTGTTCCCGAAACAGTATGCGGCCTACGTGGAGCGACGTCTGTCGGATCCGCTGGACGAGGGGCAGTTCAGGTACGTCGTGCGCCGGGGAGACTCACTGTGGTCCATCGCCCGCCGGCACGGCACGAGCCTTCCGGTCCTCAAGGAGGCCAACAACCTGCGCGGCAGCCAGATTTATCCGGGGCAGGTCCTCACCGTGCCGAGCGTCCGCTAGGCAGCATCGATCCCACGTCGACTCAATCGCGGCCAGCACTCAGTACCGAACTCGCCTCGCGAGGCCGGAGGGAGCATATTGTCTGTATTGAAACCATGAGGAGTATCAACGGTCGCTGTAGACCAGGAGGAAATGAATGAAGTCTCGCATGTTGATCGCTGTCGGCGCCGCCCTGCTGGTTGGCGCGTGCAGCGGTATTTCCACTACGACGGACTTCGACCCGGCGGTCGACTTTTCCGGCTTCTCGACCTACGACTGGATCGACAGTCAGGGTGACGTCGACAACATCACCAGCTCCCGCATCCGCCAGGCGGTGGACGCAGCGATGGCCGCGAGAGGCTTCACGCAGTCGTCCTCGAACCCGGACCTGGCCGTGAGCTACCAGGTGAGTACGGCCGAGCGCCGGTCGTTCAACACGGTCAACGCCGGCTGGGGCGGCGGCTACGGCTGGGGCGGCTGGGGCATGGGCATGGGGACCAGCACCACCACCGAGAACGTGTGGCAGGAAGGCTCGCTGATCCTCGGCATCTTCGACACGTCCAGCAAGAACCTGGTGTGGACAGGGACCGCGACGACGGACATCGACGGCAGCCGCAGCCCCCAAGAGCGGCAGGACCTGATCGACAGCGCCGTCAACAAGATGATGGGCGACTTCCCGCCGGGTAGCTGACACGCCGACGGGAACAGCTCAGGCAACGAACCGCGGGCCCCCATGCTTGTGCGTGGGGGCCCGTTTGTGATGGACCGCAGGCAGCGCGGACGAGGGTGGCCGGTTCACTGCCGGCCGGAGGAGGACTTCCGGTAGCGGAGCCAGCGGAAGGCCAGAAGCATGGCCACGAGCAGAACGAATAGACCAACGATGGCAGTGACCAGGCCCGCGACCGTGGGGTGCAGGGCCAGGTAGATGAAGAAGCCGGCCACGACCGCCACGATCCACAGTCCGGTCACGACGGCCCATGCGCGATGATGGCTGCTGTTCATCGGCCTCACGTCCTCCCGATCGCTGCCTGAAGCCTCTTCCAAGTTAAGAATCGGCCCCGGTTCGACAACTCGCCGATCGCGTTTTCCTTGCTTCGCGCTGTGCGGGCTCGGGCCGTGACGGGTAGATTATGGTTCGAGAGTGTTCTTCATTTCGGAGGTGCGTATGAGTTCCATCACGTTCACGGACCCGACAAGCGCGCCTCCGCCCGGCGGTGCTTTCGACCGCTTCTTTCTGAAGCTGATTCGCGATCCGCGCGACCTCCCGTTTGCGCGCGTGCAGGTCATGAACCTCGTCGTGCTGCTGGCGCTGACGATCTGGCTCTACGCTGACTTCAGGTGGTACAACGCCTTGCTGTTCGTTGCCTGGTACGGCTTCCAGCTCGGCCCGTATACGCTGATGCTCCACAACGTGTGCCACCGGAAGTACTTCCGGGCCGAGTACTCATGGCTGGACTGGCCGCTCATCGCCCTGCTGGGGATGCCGTTCGGGCACATGCCGAACGCCTATTTCGCGCACCACGTCGGGATGCATCACCCGGAGAACAACCTGGACGACGATCTCAGCTCTACCATGCACCTGCAGCGGGACAGCGCCTGGGACTTCTTCTACCACTACCTGGGCCGGTTCCTGGTCCTCGGCGGACACGATCTGTCCGGGTACCTGGAAGATCGAGACCGGACCAAGATCCGGCGGCAGTGGCGCCTGGGCATCCTCACCTGGTTTGTGGTGGTGGTCGGCCTCGCGCTGGTGAACTGGCAGGCCACACTGCTCGTCTTCGGCTTCACTCTCATCGTGACGCGCACGGCCATGATGTCGGGAAACTGGGCGCAGCACGCGTTCGTCGATGCCACGAGGCCCGACAACTGCTACGTAAACAGCATCACCTGCATCAACTCGAGCTACAATCGGCGCTGCTTCAACGACGGGTATCACATCAGCCACCACTGGAAGCCGACCCGGCACTGGACCGAGCATCCGCAGGAGCTGCAGGACCACCTCGCGGAATACGCGGCGGCCGACGCGATCGTCTTCCGGAAGCTGGACTTCTTCATGGTGTGGGTGTACCTGATGCTCAAGCGGTACGACAAGCTGGCCGACTGTTACGTGCCGCTTGACGATCGGCAGCGCAGCAAGGAAGAGATCATCGCGCTGCTGAAGGAGCGCACGCGGCGGATCCCCGAAGCGAAGCTCGCCGCCGCGCCCGCTTAGCCGGCGGGGTCCGCACCTCGGACCAGCCAGACACCCACCACCTGGAGAAACTCGTGATCCGTGCGCTCTTCGTCGCCGCGATCCTGGCCCCCGGCGCCGCATGGGGCCAGCAAGCTGATCAGGACGCAATTCCTCTCGGCTCGACCCGCAACGCGGTGGCCGCGATCCCAGCGTTCGAACTGCCGGACGAGCTCGTCTATCTCTCGTCGCGGCTGTCCGGCGAGTTCGTCGATTCGCTGCGCACCCTCGCTCCGAACGTCACGATCATCAGCGGCCTGGACCGGGAATCGGCGCTGCAGCACGCGAGCCGGGCGCACGGGGCTGACGCTAATCTGCTGACCCCCGCGTTGCTCCGGGAAGCGACCGAGCTTCGGTGGGCGCAGTCGTGGAGCGCGGGAGTGGATCGGTACATCACGATCCCGGAGCTGATGGAACGGGACGAAGTGGTGCTTACGAACATGAAGGGCATGTACGGACCGGTCATCGCCGAGCACGTGTTCGCGATGATGCTGTCCAGCACGCGGAACCTGCCACACTACGTGGACTCGGGCCGCCGCGGAGCCTGGGATCGCGGCCCGCGGGCAGCTCTCGGCGCGCTCCAGGGCGGCACCATACTGGTCGTCGGACTCGGCGGAATCGGAAGCGAGATCGGGATGCGCGCACACGCATTCAACATGCGCGTGCTGGGCACGGTGCGTACGCTCCGTCGCCCCCCGGCCTACGTCGATGCCCTCGGCACCACGGCCAATCTTCCCGAACTGCTTCCGCAGGCGGACATCGTCGTGCTGGCCGTGCCGCTCACGGACGAGACGCGCGGAATGATCGATCGCGAGGCGATCGCGATGATGAAGGACGGTGCCTGGCTCGTGAACATCGCGCGCGGGGCGGTGGTCGATACGGAGGCTCTGGTCGAGGCACTCGACTCGGGAAAGATCGGCGCGGCTTTCCTCGATGTGACGGACCCGGAGCCCCTGCCCGAGGGCCATGCGCTTTGGGGAAGGGACAACGTGCTGATCACGCCACACGTCGCGGCCCGCGCACAGCTCTCGGGTGACCGCGCCGAGGCGCTGGCCCTGGAGAACTTCCGGCGCTTCGGAAGCGGCCTGCGTCTGCTCAACGTCGTGGACCGGGCGACCGGCTACTAGGCCGCCCGGGCTACTCCGGCAGCCCGGCTACTTCTTCTTTCGGGTCGCCGTCTTCCTGGTGGCGGTCTTCCTTGCCGGCTTCTTGGCTGCGGGCTTCCTGGCCGCAGGCTTCTTCCTGACCGGCTTCTTGGCCGCCGGCTTCTTGGCTGCTGGCTTCCTGGTCGGCTTCTTGGCTGCGACCTTCTTCTTTTCAGCCGCGATCCACTTCTTCGCCGCAGCCTTCTGATCCGCGATCCACTTCTTCGCGGCAGCCTTCTCAGCGGCGATCTTCTTCTTCGCTGCAGCTTTCTCCGCCGTGAGTTTCTTCTTTTCGGCGGCGACCTTCTTCTTCTCGGCCGCGATCCACTTCTTCGCCGCGGCCTTGTCCGCTGCGATCTTCCTGGCGGCGGTCTGCCTCGCCGTCGGCTTCTTCGCGGCGGGCTTCTTCTTCGCCGCAGGCTTCCTGGCTGCAGGCTTCTTCTTTGCCGCGGGCTTCCTGGCGGGCATGTCTCTTACCTCCAATGTGGTGAGCGCTCGGGCCGGGTTCGCCGGACTCTGAACACAAGTAACGGTCAAACCATCCGCCAGCACAAGGCCGGGCGTCGGCCTGCTAGCGCGTCGCACACCAGATTCGAAGGAGCTACACCGCCGGCTCGATGTTGCTGTTGAGCCGGAACAGGTTGCCCGGGTCGTACTGCCCCTTGATCCTCGCCAGTCGCTCGTAGGCCGGGCCGTAGTTACCGGCCGCCTCATCACCGTCGAAGTCGATGTTGTCGTAGTAGCCGCCCATGTAGGGCTCGATGGCCTTGTAGAAGGCCCGGGTGGCGGCGATGTACTCGTCGTCCATTTCGGCGTCCGCCCAACCGCTCGCGAACACGAGCATGATCTCTGCGTTGCGATGCGTGAACGCCGTATCGGTCTCTCCCACGCGCTTCACGGCTCCGCCGGCGACGTGGTTTGCGAGGAACACCCGCGGGTCGTACGCGTCGAGCAGGGCATCGACGAGCCCCTGGGACCATTCCTTCACCATCCCGTTCTTGGCGTAGGAGCGGATGCCGTGTCCGAATGCGGCGTCGTTCATGGTCTGCATGAACATGTAGTCCTGCATCTTCACGCCGTCCACGACGGGTGTCGCTACCGCCCGCAGGGCCGCCAATTCCTTCTCGCCCTCCGTCGGATCGCCGTTGTAGACGACGTCCATGACGATCACGTCGCCAAGCTCCGGGTTCCTCGCCATGATCGGCCCTACGTACATCTCATCCGAGTACGCTGCCGCCGCCTCGGCGTAGAACTCGAGCACGTCCCTCGCGTTCTCCAGGGGCCAGACGATGGAGCCGGAGAGCACGTTCCGGTCGAACGGATGCAACTGGTACTCGAACTCGGTGACGACTCCGAAGTTGCCGCCGCCGCCGCGGATGGCCCAGAACAGGTCCGCCTCCTGGTCGGCGCTGATCCGGCGAATCTCGCCGTCGGCCGTGACGATCTCAGCACCGAGGACGTTGTCCACCGTCAGTCCGTATTTACGGTTCAGACGGCCGAAGCCTCCGCCGAGCGTGTAGCCCCCCACGCCGGTGTGCGACACCACCCCGGCCGTCGTGACCATGCCCTGCTCCAGGGACTTCGTGTCGAGTGCGTTCAGCAGCGCGCCTCCCTGGGCGAGGGCCCGCTGGGTCTCACGATCGGCGGTCACCTGGTCCATGTGGGAGAGATTGAGCATGAGGCCACCATCACAGACCGACTTGCCCGGCCAGCTGTGGCCGCCTCCGCGGACGGCGAGGAGCAGGTTGTTGTCGCGCGCGAAGGACACGGCGTGGCTTACGTCGCGGCTGTTGGCCGCCTGCACGATGAGGGCAGGCCGCTTGTCGTGCATGCCGTTCCAGATGGTGCGTGCACGATCGTAGTCCGGGTGTCCCGAGAGAATCATCGGACCGGTCAGGGACTCGCTGAGCTCCTGGATCGCCGCGTTCGACAGCTCGATCTCGGCGCCATCGAGAGATATCGCCGGGATGCTCGCCTCGGTCTCCGCCCGACGGCCGCACCCGGCAAGAAACGGGGTACCTACCACTAGGCTGGCAGCGAACGATGTCTTGCAGAATTGGCGCCTGTCCATGGATGGTCTCCTCGCTGGCGCGTCGTCGAAACCACGCGCGTGCATGTCCGGGAGTATCTGTTGGGTCAGAATGGAAACTTCGCCCCTCCCAAGAAGGAAACGACCACAGATCTTGTCAAGGCGATGTCGACGTCGTGCCCTCGCCTCTCGCCCGCCGCGTCAACTAGTGGCCCCGCCCACACCTCGCTACAATCCTGTCTGCACCTGCACTTAGCGAACCGGGAGTCGCAATATGGCGACCACGAACCTGGAACCCGTCCTGAACGCCTTCGAGCGAAGGCCGGATTCGCTTATTTCCCTGCTGCAGGCGGTGCAGGACCAGCTCGGCTATCTGCCGCCCGAGGCTCTGGGGACCGTGGCGCGGCACGCGCGCGTGCCGCGCAGCCGGGTGTACGGCGTCGCTTCCTTCTACTCCCAGTTCCGCTTCAATCCGGCCGGCCGTCAGCGCGTGGCCGTGTGCCGCGGTACGGCGTGCCACGTCGGCGGCTCGAAGTTCATCCTGGAGGAGCTGGAGAGGACGCTCGGCATCCCCGAGGGTCAGACCACCGAGGACATGGAGTACTCGCTGGAGACCGTGGCCTGCATCGGGTGCTGCGGCCTCGCGCCATGCCTGACCGTGAACGAAGAGGTGTCCGCCAAGCTGACGCCGAAGAAGGTGCGCAAGCAGTTCAAGAAGGCACGGAAGGGGCCGAAATGACCGCGGCCTTCGAGCAGCTTCGACTGGCAGCGGAGGAGCAGTGGGCCGGTCTCACCAACGGCGACACCCCGGTCATCACGGTCGGCACGGCGACCTGCGGCCGCTCCGCCGGCGCGCTCGACACGCTGGACGTCCTTCGCGGCGAGCTGACCGGACGCAAACTGGACTGCCGC
>JAMJQR010000107.1 GCA_023554335.1 Candidatus Benthicola marisminoris | reverse complement strand
GAACAGGATGATGTTGAGATCCACGTTCCGGCGCAGGGCGTGCACCAGGTGGTTTCCTCCGATGCTCAGGCCGTCACCGTCGCCAGTGATGACCCAGACATCCAGGTCCGGGTTCGCCAGCTTGGTCCCGGTGGCCACCGCCGGAGCCCGGCCGTGAATGGTATGAAAGCCATACGTGGACATGTAGTACGGGAATCGGGACGAACAACCGATTCCCGAGATGAATACGCTTCTCTCGCGCGGGACCCCAAGTTCCGCCAGGGTCTTCTGGATCGCCTTGAGGATCGCGTAATCCCCACAGCCCGGACACCAGCGGACCTCCTGGTCTGAGGCGAAGTCCCTCGGCTTGAGCTGCGGCAGCACGCTGTGGCTCATCGATCTCCTCCGTCGGAGAGTATCCTGCCGATCGCGACCTCCACGTCTCCGATCCTGAACGGGCGGCCCGCCACCCGGTTCAGCCCCCGGGCCGGAATCAGGTAGGTGCTTCGAAGCATGGTGACCAGCTGGCCCGTGTTGATCTCGGGGACCAGCACGTGCTCGAAACGGCTCAGCAGATCTTCGAGGTTGGCCGGGAACGGGCTCAGGTAACGAATGTGAACGTGAGACACCTCCAGGCCGCGGGCCCGCGACCTCTCCACCGCCTTGAAGAGAGACCCGTACGTCGAGCCCCAGCCCACCACCGCGAGGCGGCCCTCGGCCGGCCCGAGCTCTACGCCCTGCGGCGGAACGTCGTCCGCGATTCCCGCGATCTTCTCGGCACGCAGCCGGGTCATCTCCTGGTGATTGTCCGGATCGTACGAGATGTTTCCCGTAGCGGCATCGCGCTCGATGCCTCCGATCCGGTGCTCCAGTCCGGGCGTCCCGGGCACCGCCCAGGGGCGAGCGAGGGTCTCCGGATCCCGGGCGTAAGGCTGGAATCCCTCCGGCTCCTCGCGCAGATCGACGGTGAAGTCATCGAGCGCCTCGAGGTCGGGGATCAGCCAGGGCTCCGCCGCGTTCGCCAGGTAAGCGTCCGTCAATACGAACACGGGGGTCATGTACCGGGTCGCCAGACGGACCGCCTCCCGGCCGACGTGGAAGCAGTCGGCTGGCGTAGCGGGCGCGATGACGGCCACGGGAGTGTCCGAGTTGCGGCCATACACCGCCTGGAACAGGTCCGATTGCTCGGTCTTGGTCGGCAGACCGGTCGAGGGGCCGCCCCGCTGCGAGTTCACCACCACCAGAGGCAGCTCGGTCGCCACGGCCAGGCCGATGGCCTCCGTCTTGAGCGCGATCCCTGGCCCGGAGCTCGAGGTCACGCCCAGCGAGCCGGCGTACGAGGCGCCGATGGCCGCGCAGGCGGCAGCGATCTCGTCCTCCGCCTGGAAGGTGACGACCCCCAGCTCCTTCATCCGCGCCAGAACGTGAAGCAGAGGAGAAGCCGGTGTGATGGGATAAGACGCGAACACCATTCGACCGAGGCCGGAGGATTTGAGACCGGACGCCAGGCCCCACGCGAGAGCGTCGGTGCCGCTGACGGTACGATAGACGCCGGCCGCGAGCTCGGCCCGCGATACCGTGTAGCCCGGGATCTTGGTGGGCATTTCCACCGTCTCGCCGAACGCGTGGCCGGCGCTGAGCGTGGCCACGGCAGCCTCCGCTGCCCCTTCGTTGTCCTTGAACTTGGCCCGCAGCCACTCGACGGTGGCCGTCTTGTCCCGGTCGAACATCCACAGCAGGAGTCCGAGCGCCCACATGTTGCGACTCCGAAGCGCGTCCCGGGACGAGAGCTCGAGATGTTCGACCGCGTTGCGCGTGAGCTGCCCGATGTCCAGCTGGATGACCTGGTAAGGCGCGAGCGTATCGTCCTCCAGCGGACTCAGCTCGTAGTCCGCTTTCCCCATGTTCCGGGCGGTAAACGAACCGGTGTCCACGACCACGGTGCCACCGATTCTCAGGTCGCGCAGGTTTACCTTCAAAGCGGCCGGATTCAGGGCCACGAGGACGTCCAGCTCATCGCCTGCGGTCTTCACGTCCACGGCGCCGAAGTGGATCTGGAAGGAGGACACCCCGTAGGTCGTGCCGGCCGGAGCCCTGATCTCCGCGGGGTAGTCGGGGAACGTTGCAAGGTCGCTGCCGGCCAGCGCGTTCTCCATGGTGAACTGGGTTCCGGCCAGCTGCATGCCGTCTCCCGAGTCGCCCGCGAAACGGACGACTACGGAGTCCCTGACTTCACGCGTCTTCTGGACGGCCGCGAGCTGCTCTGTCATCGAATTCTCTCGTCAGCGGCCCGCCCGCGCGGGTGGACCGGCTCGGCGTTGGATGCGGTGCCCGGCCATTCTACGGGCTGGGCGACGGCGCGGAAACGCGGGCTCTCCAAGACGGCTGGGCTCAGTCAAGCACCCGGCCGAGATACGCCTTGAGCCTTGCCCAAGCATCCGCCGCCGGACCGGCCGCCGTCTCGGGATCGCGATCCACCCACAGCCAGAATCCGTGGTTCACGTCGTCATAGATGTGAATGTCGTTCTCGACGCCCGCTTCCCGGAGCGCCTCCGTGAACCGTTCGACCTGCTCGGGGGGGATTCCCCCGTCCAGCTCGGCGAACGTCCCGTACACCGGGTGATCGATGGAGGCCAGGACCTCCGGGTCTTCCACGAGTCGTCCATAGAAGATCGCGGTTCCCTCGTGGCTCTCCCCTCCGAGCGCGAAGCTGAGCGCGACGCCGCCACCGAAGCACCAACCCATGGCGGCTACCTTCCCCGTCACATCGGGCCGGCCGCGCAGGTACTCGACCGCCGCATCCAGGTTCGCGATCACGCGCGTCGGATCGGCCTGCGCCTCCTGCATCAGCGCCATGTTCTCGTCGCGTGACGTGCCGATCCGGCTACTGTACATATCCGCGGCCAGAGCGACGTAGCCCTCGTCCGCCAGCGCATCCGCGACCTGACGCACGCGATCCACGAGTCCGTTCCATTCGTGAATGAGGATGACGGCGGGGAATGGCCCTTCGCCCTCCGGCGCCACGATGTAGCCGACCGTCGCCTCGTCATCTGCGAAGTACGCCAGGTCTTCGCCTCTCGGCGGCGGCGCCTCACCCAGGATCGCCACGGGGATCTCCGTTTCCTGGCTCTGTACTTCGTCCGCGGCCGAAGCCTCGGCCGCCGCGCGCACGGAGTCCGACCCGCAGCCCGTAACCAGAAACGCCAACAGGACCGGCCACCCGCATCTCGACATCCTTGCCCTCCTTCAGACTGTGACGGCCCGGTGCAGTGCTCCGGGCGGAACGTCCCAGGATAATCGATCCGGTCTGGTCGGATGTAGGCGGGGGCTCGCCGCACCCCTTGCGGTCAGCGGTTCAGCAGCCAGATGGAAGCGTTGAGCACCGCCGCGAAACTGACCCACAGCCAGTAGGGCACCAGGAGCAGGGCAGCCAGCCGGGAGACCTTACGGAACAGTACGATGGTGAGCAGGATCGCCCCCCACAGGAGAATGATCTCCGCCAGGGCGGCGCCGGGCATGCGAAGGCCGAAGAACACGAACGACCAGAGGGCGTTCAGAGCCAGCTGAACGGCGAACGCCATGAGGGCCGGGCGCACGTTCTCGCTGCGGTCAGCCTCCCTCCATACCAGCCACAGGGCGATGCCCATCAGGAGATACAAGAGGGTCCAAGCCGGTCCGAAGACCCACCCGGGTGGAGTGAACCCCGGCTTGGCGAGCGCCGGATACCAGTTGCGCACGCCGCTGGCCGTGGCAAGCGCGCCGGTGAGACCGACGACCTGCGGAATGGCCAGGGAGATGATCAGCTTCAGCGAATCCCGCATCGCACCCTCGGCGCCGATTGAAGGAAGGTCCCGCCGCACTTGGCAATGCCGGGACCAGCATACAGGTTGTGGGCTCCGGCGCCCGACCAGCCGGTGCTCTCAACCCGAATGCGAAGGCGGATTGTGACTCGCGACGACAACGACGGCAAGCGGCCCCCTGATTTCATCCGCGCCATGGTGGAGCGGGATGCGGAATCCGGGAAGTACGGAGGCCGCGTGGCCACCCGATTCCCTCCCGAGCCGAACGGATACCTGCACATCGGGCACAGCAAGGCGATCTGGATCAGCTACGGCATCGCGCAGGAATTCGGGGGGACCTTCAACCTTCGCTTCGACGACACGAACCCCACCGGCGAGAACCAGAGCTACGCCGATGCCATCATCGAGGATATGAGGTGGCTGGGAGTGGACTGGGAGGACCGGCTGTACTACGCCTCCGACTACTTCGAGCAGTTGTACGAGTGGGGTGAAAAGCTGATCCGGGATGGAAAGGCCTACGTCGACAGCTCGACCGAGGCCGAGATCCGCGAGTACCGCGGCACGGTCACCGAGCCCGGGCGGAACAGCCCGTACCGCGACCGACCGGTGGACGAGAGCCTCGATCTGTTCCGCCGCATGCGAGCCGGCGAATTCGAGGACGGGGCACACGTGCTGCGAGCGAAGATCGACATGGCGCATCCGAACATGACCATGCGGGACCCGCTCCTGTACCGAATCCGCCACCAGCATCATTTCCGGCAGGGCGATGACTGGTGCATCTATCCGATGTACGACTACGCCCACTGTCTCGAGGACGCGATCGAGGACATCACGCACTCGCTCTGCTCTCTGGAATTCAAGGTCAACCGGGAGATCTACGACTGGATCCTGGACGCGGTCGGTATCGAGCGTCCCCGCACGGAGCAGACCGAGTTCGCGCGTCTCAATATCGATTACACGATCATGAGCAAGCGCAAGCTCATACAGCTCGTGGAGGACGGACACGTCTCCGGGTGGGACGATCCGCGCATGCCGACGGTGGCCGGACTGCGGAGGCGGGGTGTCACGCCGGAGGCGATCCGGAAGTTCAACGAGATGATCGGCGTTTCGGACGTGGACAGCCGGATCGAGTACTCCCGCCTGGAATACGCGATCCGCGATGACCTGAACTGGACGTCGCCGAGGCGGCTGGCCGTGCTCGACCCGCTGAAGGTGGTGATCACCGGCTATCCCGAGGGCGAGGTCGAGTGGGTGGATGCGCCGGAGTATCCGCGCGACGTCGGCAAGGAGGGCACGCGCCGAGTGCCCTTCACCAGGGAGATCTGGATCGAGAGGTCGGACTTCATGGAGGAACCGTTCAGGAAGTTCTACCGCCTGGCCCCGGGACGGGAAGTGCGGCTACGCCACGCCTACGTGATCCGGTGCGACGAGGTGGTCAAGGACCCGGAGTCGGGAGAGGTCGTCGAGCTTCGCTGCTCCCACGACCCCGAGACCATGGGGGCGAATCCGGCGGACGGCCGGAAGGTGCGGGGCACGATCCACTGGGTGTCAGCCGAGCACGCGGTGCCGGCCGAAGTCCGCCTGTACGACCGGCTGTTCTCCGTGCCGGACCCGGAGGCGGACCTGGAGGAGGGCGCGAGCTTCGCCATGAATCTCAACCCGGACTCGCTGGTGGTCGTGGAGGACGCGAGGGTCGAGCCCTCGCTGGCCGACGACCCGCCGGGCACGCGCTACCAGTTCGAACGGCACGGCTACTTCATGAGCGACCCGGAGGACTCAGGCTCCGGCCGGCTGGTGTTCAACCGGACGGTGACCCTGCGAGACAGCTGGGCCAAGATCGAGGCGAAGCGGAAGGGCAGCTAGATGTCCCAGCCCACCGCCAGCGTCGTTCCGAAGTCGTTCTCGGCCGCCCCCTCCGGCGGCCGGCTGTCGTACTGGTCGTAGAAGGACAGCCTGAGGTAGAGGTCCCCGAACAGGTCCTGCCGGTAACTGATGTCGAAGTCCACGCGGACCCGCTCCGACTCCGAGAGACTGGGATACACGAAAAGGCTGGAGGTGAGGTCGTTCTCGAAGTCCCCGAACGTGAACCAACTGAACCGGGTCCCGAGCAGTGCCTCCGCCGAGGTCGTGGACTCGAGGCCCGTGTACTCCTCGGTATTGCTGAGGACGCCGGCGACCCAGTTCCACTCCACGCGGTTCGACTGGATGATGTCGCGCCCCCCCACGCCGCCAGCCAGGAACCGAAGGTCCAGGTCCAGCTGCTGGTTGTTCTCTAGCTGGAAGAAGGCTCCCCCGTACCACGTTCTGGGCAGAAGATAGAAGCCGGACAGCGACCCCTGGTTTCTCCTGAAGCTCTCGGCGTCATCCTGGTCCTGGAACCGGGAGTCGAGGTTGAAGCCGAACAGCCACTTCGGCGCCCGATAGGAAACCTGGGTGGCGAAGTTGAGGTTCGTGGCGTTGTTGGCCTTCGCGTAGTTGAAACCCAGCTCCAGGAAGCCGTCGAAGCGCGACCAGAGCGTTCGCTTGACGTCGGTCATCCCTACGATCTCGACGATCGCGACGGTCGTGGTGTCGGACAAGCCGGCCACGCGAACGGTGCCCGGGTTCGAGCTCGGAAGGAGCGATCCGAACAATTTTCTCTGCTCGGTCAGCTCGATGTCCCAGTCGTCGGGGCTGCCCATCGTCACCACGTTCTGGAACTCGATGCTGGCCGAGCTCGAACCGGGAATCTCGTACGACAGCTTGCCGCGCCCGAAGCCCTTGATGTCGGCGTTGATCGAATCACCGTTAGCGTGGATGAAGAACTCCTGCGCCGGCAGTATATCCACGTTGACAGCGAGTGACAGGATCGCCGCCAGAACGGCGACAACGAAACGCGAAACTGATCTCATGTGTGCTCTCCGTGACCTTGCGACGGCATACCCGGCGAATCGAAAGGCGCCAAGTTACGTGTTGCGCCCGCTCAATTCCATGCCGGCATCCTTGCCGGACGCCGAAACGGTCGCGAGGTTCATCGCGTCGATCATGACCCGGCCGCACCCGAGACCGGAAATCCCGAATCGCGGCCGTCGATTCCAGAACCGGAGGCTCCGTATGAAGATGTTCGTATCCGGGATCACGGCGTTGCTCCTTGCTTGCGTGAGCGCCGCGCCCTTGTCCGCCCAGGAAGCGACCTGCGACGACATCGGCTTCGATGAGCAGGCCGTCGCGGCTTATCCCATGGTCCGCGAAGCGTGCCTGGACATCATCGAGCACGAGGGTGTGCGCTACGCCCACATCCAGGCGCTGGTACACCGCGAGGGTCCGCCCTCGATGCTCCTGCGATTCAAGCACAGGGACGGCACCTGGGGACCTGCGACCCTCGTCACTCCACAGCCGGGGTTCCAGGTGATCCTCGATGGTCAACCGGTGGATGTGAACAGCGTCCAGCGCGGGCGTGAACTCAGCATCTACCTGCCGGAAGGCCGGTGGGAAGTGGCCATGTCGGATGCCGACGAGCTCACGATCGCGGAAGCGGCCTTCGCCCCGATCGAATTCGAGGTCACGGCCGAGGAGCTGCCCGATGAGGTAGACATGGAAGCCGTCGCTGAGGCCGTCGACGCCTCCATAGCCGACGCGGGAGACGCGGCGGCCGATATGGAGCAGGCGGCCGAGGAGGCCTATGAGGACGAAGCCGGCGACGACTCTGAGTGGCTGTGGATCCTCGGGCTCGCCGGGGCCTTCATCATCGTGTGGTTCCTGCTGCGCAGGAGGAAGGCGCGCCGGGAAGGCTGAGACCCGCAGGAAGCGAGACGATTTAATGAAGGGGCCGCCTGCGGGCGGCCCCTTCTGTTCATGCACCTGTCTTACGGCGGTGGCTGTGCCCGGTAGTTGATGACCGGGATCTTGCGACGCGGGAACGCGAAGCCGGAGCCAAAGGCGAACACCCAACGGTCGCCGACCACGTTGTCTCCGATCTTGTAGACGATGTCGGCGCGACCTGTCATGGCCACGGTAGATAGCGCGGAGCCAAGCCTCAGACCGGCGCCGACGCTGCCCCCGCTTCGGGCGCTCTGGCCGTCGTACCAGGCTCCTCCGTAGTCGAAGAAGGCCCCGAAGCCAATCCCCACCAGGTTGAGGAACCGGTCCACGGCGAAGTAGCGGTGCTCGATCTGCGCCCACCAGGCCCGGTTTCCCACGAAGGAGTGTGCGGCCCACCCTCGAGGGGCGTTCTCGAACCCGAGGTCGAACTCGTCCCCGGGCTTCTGATTCCACATCCGGCCCAACTGCACCTGGGCTGCCGTCGAATGTCGGCGTGCCGGCTTGAACCCCCCGGCGAGATTGACCACGACGCGGCCTGAGTCTCGGACCGCCGCATTCCACAGGTAGTTGGCATCCACGGCGGCCCAGACCCAGCCGCGGCCGCCGATCACCCCGTCCAGACCGGTGGAGGCGCTGAGGCCGAGTCCCACTCCGGTGCGCTCCCACCCGAACGTCTCCGGCGCCAGCGTGGCGGTCAGCCGCGCCGTCGAGCTGAGATCGATGTCCTCCGTCCCGAAGCCGTTGAACCTGCGGTACTGAACGAATTTGACCTTGCTGATTTCCCCCCACACGGCCACGGTGCCGTATACCGAGTCGGGCACCACGCCGCGGTCCGAGGGATCCAGGTAGAACGCCTCCTGCCGGATGCCCACGTCGGCTCCCCAGCGCAGGTAGTTGCCGGTCACGTTTCGGGTGGCGAGACCCGCCTTGATCGTGTTGATGAAGGCATCCCGCCGGTACGTGATCGTATCAGTGGTGATGGTGTCCGGCAGGTCGGTGACCACGTACCGGATCACGTCCTGGTCGGCCCACAGGCCGTCCCACTGGTAGCTTCGCGAGCTCTGCGTGTTGCGGAAGGGAAGTCCGATGAGCCAGTTGCCGTTCCTCCCGTCCGAGAGACCGGCGTAGTTCCCCCCGGCGTCGAAGTCCCACCCGAAGATCCGGGTGAAGAGCAGCGAAGTGTTGAGTCCGTCGCGGTCCAGCTCTTTTACGTAGGCCGCGTATACCTGGTTGCCGGTTCCCAGCAGGTTGATCTCGTTGATGCCGAACGTCCCGGTCCAGTCGCCCGTGGATGCGACCGAGAACTTGAACTTGGGCTTCAGGCTCCAACCGTCCTGGCTCCGTACCTTCACGGCCAGCCGACCGTCATCGACTCTGACGGTGTCCATATTGATCTCGCGGAACAGGCGCCGGAGACGCAGCTGCCGCTCGGATTCAGCCACCGCCGCCGAATCCAGAACATCCCCCTGCTTGAACTGGAGGAAATCCCGGATCACGAACTCCTTCGTCGTGATGTGGATCGAGTTCATGATCCGGAAGATGCCGCTGGACGCGGCTTCCTCCTCCGTGAACACGTTGTTCCGCTCGATGATGATCGTGTCGATGACGGCGGGCGGCGCAGTCTCCTGGGCCCCGGCCCCCGGCACGCCGGCGATCAGGAGCGCCGCCGCGATTGCAGGCCAGGTGGGAAGCCGGGTCGGGAGCATCACGGAGCGAGTAGCCCTCGTCGAAAGCGGTTGGCGGCCACGGACGGGATCAAACCTACTTCCGACTCAGTACTTCCGCATGCGACGATCGCTGAAACGTCAGAACAAGCGAGGCGCCGCGCCCTCTCTGCCGGGGATGATCGTCCAGGTGCCGAACAGGCGCAGCTCCGGCACCGTCTCCCGGACGCTCTCGAAAAGCCCCACCGAGTAGCTGCTGCTCCGGCGCCAGATCCGAAATTCACCGCCGAGACCGAGCGAGCCCATGTCGAGATGGGCCGTCAGGCGGCCAAGGTGCAGCCAGTGCTTGGCGCCCCCACCGTTCACGGAGCTGTCGTTGAGGCTGGTCATCCACGAGGACCGCCAGTAGGCCCCGGCCCGCAGCCATCCAAGCTCGAGCTCGCCTTCGATCCGGCCATCGAAACCGCTGGTGTAGTCGAACGGGCGCAGATTCCAACCAGCGGGGGTCTCCCCAAGGGGCCGAAGCGCAGAATCCAGAGTACCAAACAGGATCACGCCGCCCTGCACCCGGGTGGCCGCGCTCGCCCCCGAGCCGAGATCCCAGAGTGACTCCAGGCGCACGCCCAGATTCTGGTTGCCGTACTGGACGGCCCGGACGTCCTCGTATTCGTAGCTCTGCACGACGGCCCAGACGTGGTCGGACGACCCGCCGCGCTTCACGTCCCTGGTGAACAGGTTCCCCCGGATGGCCAGCGATCCGAAGATGTTCTGATCGCCAGCGAACATGGTCATATCGAACTCGAACACGTCGAACGGGCCCGCGCGGCGACCTTCGAACGGGCTCCCGAAGTCCATTCGGAACCTGAAGAAGCCTCCGGACACGTCCTCACGAAACTCGGAGTCCGGATCGACGCCACGGTAGCCCGCATCAACCGAGAAACGGAAGAAGTCAGGTGTACGGTCGTTCGGGTCGGAAGGGTTGTCCGAGACTGTGAACATCCTTCCCGTGATTGCACGGTTGAAGCCCCGAATCGGATTCAGGAAGAACCCGGCGAATTCCCGTCCCACTCGGCCCGCGCCGGTAGATTCGTTGCTTAGAATTGCCGAGGACGACCGGTACAGAGCTTCCCCGAGCGCGACACCTCCCAGGGTCGTGTTGACGACGTCGTTGAAGGCCATCGGATGCCGCTCACCACAGCACTCCCACATCAGGCTCCCTGCCAGCGTCAGCGGGACGGAGCCCCAGTAGCCGATACCGTTGGACCGCGCGGCGTTGTAGTAGGTGGAGCCGTGATACGGGTGGTCGATCATATTCGTGGCGAACAGGTTGCCATCGTACTCGAACCCGTTGCTGATGTTGTTCCACCAAGTCTTGGGATATACGACGGCGAAGTCCTGATCCCGCACGTAGTAGTTCAGCCCCCATGTGATCACGTTGATTCCGACGATCTCACCCACGGCCAGCACGGGGCGCTTCGGCACTCCCCAAGCGTCCACCGTCGGGGCTTCCTGAGCCGGGAGCAAATCGGCGAGGCCGGCGAGACCGGCAAGCAAGGGAAGCAGAGGGCGTATGCCGCGCCGCTTCTTGCCCCTCATGGGGTGGGTACGCGGCTGTTCATCGTACACGGGCAACTCTCCATCGCCGGCTTGCCGACATCATCTTCGACGGACTCTCAAGCCCGGCGCACGTCTTGAATTCTGGCCTTGATCCTAGTGGAGCGGGCCACCGGCTGAAAGGAGGGCCAGCCCGGAGGGTAGCCACAATAACAAAGCCCCGGTGCAGGGCCGGGGCTTCGTCTTTGGCGTTCGGAGTGGCCTGAGACGTGGTTCTGAACGCTCAAAGCACCTATGAAACGCGCGAGAGATCGGTGTTGTGACGCCTGATCCGCTACCGGCCGCGCATGCGCGCGTTCAATTCGATCGTGAGCGAGATCAGGGCGACCAGAAAGCCGCCGAAAAAGAGCGCACTCCCGAGGAGCGCCGCGTGGGGCCCGAGCTGGGGCGCGAATGAGAAACTGGAGACCAGACCCAGAACACCCAGGATCGCGCCGGCACCGGCCGTCACGATCGCGATCAGCCGAACCCACTGGATCCGGCTGCGGGGAGGCAGCTCATCACGGATCAGCCGCCACATGACGTAGGCGATCACGCCAAGGGCGATCGCCACGGCCACGTAGGAGAAGGGGTCGCCGTCCCCGAGCCCTTCCAGGAGCCGCTGCAGGAACCTTCCTTCATCGGGCATCGGGGCCTCCGGAGTGAATCTCTGGTTGCGGGCTGAAGATACCGCGATCAAGCCGCCGCGCCACCGGACAGGACTGAATGAGGCAATAAGGACAACAGGCCCCGCGGGACGAGCCCGCGAGGCCTGCCTGGAGACTGCTACTGCTGTGCTGCGAGGCTGTCTACAGGTCGAAAGCCCAGCCAGCAAGGGCTCCGAAGTACTGGGTATCCGACGAGCCCATGTAACGACCTTCGACGAACAGACCGAAGTTGAAGCCCAGACCCGCACCGAACTGGTACCCGAACTGCGATTCGGACTCCGACTCAAAATTGTCACCCGAAAACCGGTGGACCATCAGACCCAGACCACCGAACAGGTAGGGCTGGAGCCCACCGGGAGACCCAAACGCATAGTCAGCGATCGCCATCACGCCGTACGGGCTCGTCTTGGAATTCTCAAACAATGTCCCGAATTCGTCCTTAGTGTTGTTCTGGCCGTAGAAGATCTCACCGCCGACCCCGAACCCGGAATCTCCGACGCCGAAGATGGCGCCACCGACGCCCATCCAGCCGGTGTTGGCGAAGTCGCCAAAATCACCCGTGGGGAAGGAGCCCCCGGCACCCAGGTAGAGGGTCGTCTGGGCGTCGGCCTGCGTCGGGGCCGCAATGCCCACAAACGCCAGCGTCGCGAGGAATAGAACTGACTTCTTCAGCATGGATCCGTCCTCCTTTTGGAATGGAACTGCCCAACCGTGTGCATACACGTAGAGCCGACTCCGGAGAGTCCGGTTGTGCGGATGGGCGAGATCCATCACCATAGACGGACTCGCTTTTGAGGCGGGACATGAGCCTCTACTCGCCAAAACGGTACATCAAAAGATGTTTCTTGACAAGGCCGGCTGTTACAATAGGCGAACGCCGCCGCTACTCCCGGCAGCTCGGATCCGTGAAGCGGACGGCTACCGTGTTGTACTGGAGACAGTTCGGGGTACCGCAGATCGTAGCCTTCTGCGACTGTCCTTCCTGCGCGAGAACGGTCCCGATGACCCCGTCCGCTCCCATTCGCCGAGCCTCCTTCAGCGTCTCCTCCAGGTCCTGCGAAGCGATGAGACCCACCTGCTCGTGCTCGCAGACGGGGAGATCGCTCGCGAAGACCTTCACCTCGGTGGTGGACGGAAGGGGGTCGAGCTCCACGATGACGTACTTCTTGACTCCGGGGCCGCACCCGGCCAGGGCGGCGACCGCAATCATCCAGGTACGGCGGGACATCGAGCCTCCGTGGTAACGAGTGCCCAGTCGACCGAGCCAGACCGCGCGGCTTGCGTGAGCCACGCGGAACTTGCGTGGTCCGTACGCTTCTGAAGATACTCGTACGACCGCCGAAGTGGGACCTGCGGCTCTGGCGGCGGCAACCAGGAACGAGGAACGACAGCCAACGATGACACGCCTGGCCAGCACGGGCGAGAAAATGACTCGCTTCTTCACGGAGCTGCGGCGGCGGCGCGTGTTCCGGGTCGGCGCTGCGTACGCCCTGGTGGGCTGGTTCCTGATCCAGGCCGCGGACGTCATCGTGGAGCCGATGAATCTCCCCGAGTGGATTCAGCCGCTGCTCATCATGTCGGTGTTTCTCGGCTTCCCGGTTGCTTTGCTCCTGGCGTGGGCCTTCGACCTGACACCGGGGGGTGTGGAGCGGACCCCTATGCTGGGGACCGATGCGGACCCGGATTCCTCTTCCCTGCCGAGCTCGGGCCGTCCCCCGCCCGAGGCCGAGCGCTCCGTCGCAGTTCTCCCGTTCGCGAACCTGAGCCAGGCTCCCGAGAACGAGTATTTCAGCGACGGAATCACCGACGACCTGATTACCCACCTCTCCAAGATCCGGGACCTGAGGGTCATCTCGCGCACCTCGGTGATGCGGTTCAAGGGGCGCACCGTCAGCCTGCAGGAGATAGGACGCGAGCTAGGCGTGTCTCGTGTCCTCGAGGGTAGCGTGCGGCGGGGAGGTGACCGGGTGCGGGTCAATGCTCAGCTGATCGATGTCGCCACCGACGATCACCTGTGGGCGGAGATGTACGACCGTGATCTCGAGGACATCTTCGCGATCCAGCTCGAGGTGGCCTCCCGCATCGCGGAATCGCTCCAGGCTCATCTCTCGGTGGAGGAGGAGACGGGACTCGCCAGACAGCCCACCGGGGACATGGAGGCGTACGACCTGTACCTGAAGGGCCGCTATCACTGGAATCTGCGGACCGAGACCGACCTGGGCCGGAGCGTCGAGCTTCTCCAGCGGGCCGTCGATCGCGATCCTGACTACTCCCTGGCGCTGGCTGGCCTGGCCGATTCGTACATCATGCTTGGGGTCTACGGAGCGCATCCTCCAGACCAGACCATGCCGCAGGCCCGCCGCGCGGCGGAACGGGCTCTGGACCTGGACGACGTATCGGCTCCCGCCCTGGTGTCCCGTGGATCCGTGCGCGGTTTCTACGATTGGGATTGGCAGGGTGCCGAAGAGGACTACCGGAGGGCGATCGACCTAAACCCCGGCTATGCGCTCGCGCACCAGTGGTACGCCACCAACCTCCTGCTTCCGCTCAGTCGCTTCGATGAAGGCCGCGACCGACTGGAGGAAGCGAAGGCGCTGGATCCGCTTTCCCCGGCCATCCGCGTCAGCTTCGGGGTCCTGGCCTTCTTCGAGCGGGATTTCGATCGCGCCCGACAGGAACTGAGCTACGTCCTCGAAGACGACCCGAGATTCGGCATTGCTCACTTCATGCTCGGGGGCTGCCACCAAGAGCTCGGCGACGCGTCCGCGGCCACCACGGCCTTCCGTGAGGCGGTCGATCTGAGCGGACGCAGCGTCGAGACGGTAGCCGGGCTTGGTCATTGCCTTGCACGAGCGGGTCAGGTGGATGAGGCCCGGATTCTGCTCGCGGAACTGAACGATCGTGCGCAGGAGGCATATGTTTCGCCCACACGGCTGGCCCAGCTCCGGTTGGGGCTGGGCGAGAACGACGCAGCCCTCGATCTCCTCGAGGAAGCTGCCTCGGTCCGCGCCGCCGACCTGGTGTGGCTGCGGGTGAGCCCTACCTGGGACCCTCTGCGCGAGTCGCCCCGATTCCAGGCGTTGTCGGCGACGGTTTTCGGTGCCGGGACGACCCCCTCCGGTGACGATGGATAGTCTCGGCACCTGGCTCCAGAAGCACGGACTCGAGCGCCTCGAGCCGCGGTTCGTGGAGCATGAGATCGACCTGGATGTGCTCGCCGATCTGACCCCCGCCGACCTGG
>JAMJQR010000013.1 GCA_023554335.1 Candidatus Benthicola marisminoris | reverse complement strand
GACCGCAACGTCTGGCACATTTCGCACGAGGGCGGGCCCCTGGAGGATCCGACGACCGCGCCCGAGCCGGACATGTTCCAGTTCAGCGCGGACCCGCGCACGGCGCCCCCGGAGGGCGAGACCGTGGAGATCGGCTTCGAGCACGGGACACCGGTCACGGTGAACGGCGAGCGCATGGCAGCCCTTCCCCTGCTGGAACGGTTGAACGAGATCGGGGGCCGGCACGGTGTGGGGCGGGTGGACCTGGTGGAAGACCGGATCGTCGGGCTGAAGTCGAGGGGGGTGTACGAGACCCCCGGCGGCACGCTCCTCTACACGGCGCACCGCGAGCTGGAGCAGCTCGTTCTGGACCGGCGTACGCTGGAGCTCAAGGACGAGGTCGCCATGCGCTATGCCCGCCTCGTCTACGAAGGACGCTGGTGGGGAACCGAGAAGGCCGCGCTCGATGCCCTCGTCGACGTCACACAGAAGCACGTGAACGGCTCCATCTCGCTCTTCCTCTGCCGTGGCAACGTATCGGTGGCGGGTCGTTCCAGCTCCACGGGCCTGTACCGCGAGGAATACGCCACCTTCGAGAGCAGCGGCCTCTACGATCACGCCGACGCCACCGGCTTCATCCGGCTCTTCGGACTGCCGTACCGCCTGGCCGGGCAGGCCCGCCTGGAGGACGCCCGCGAGACGGGCGCGGTGCCGGAGCCCGCTCCGGACCCCGAGGAGATGGCCGGTAGCGACTGGCTCGACTGACGGACGGTGAGCAGATGAGTCCCGACGCAGCGGACGGCGACACGCGCCTGTGGGGAGGCCGGTTCGAGGACGGACCGGCGCCCGCGCTCGACCGCATCAACCGCTCGCTTCCGGTGGACTGGAGGCTGTGGCCCTTCGAGCTCGCGGTGGACCGGGCCTGGATTCGCGAGCTGTGCGAAGCGGGGGTCGTGACGGCCGACACGCGCGACCATATCCTCGCCGGCCTGGACGCCGTGCAGGCGCGGCTCGAGTCCGGCGACCCCGCACGCGAACCCGATGAGGACGTGCACACGCTGGTCGAAAGATGGCTGGCGGATGAGGTCGGCGAGGACGCGAGCCAGGTGCGGATCGGGCGCTCCCGCAACGATGTGGTGGCCACGGACACCCGCCTGTGGACGCTGGAGGCCTGCCGCCGGGTGAATTCCGCGGTGCGCGATCTTCAGGAGGCCATGATCGAGTCGGCCGGACGCGGAGTGGACGTCGCGTTCCCGGCTTACACACACCTGCAGCGGGCCCAGCCCACCACGGCCGCTCACTGGCTCCTGTCCCATTTCTGGCCCCTGGTGCGCGCCCGTGACCGGCTGGAGGACGCCCGCGCCCGCGTGGCCCGGTTGCCTCTGGGGGCCGCGGCCGGAACCGGTTCCACGGTTCCGATGGACCGCGATCGCCTGTCGGGGGCACTGGGCTTCGACGGTCCGTGCGAGAACTCCCTCGACGCGGTGGGAAGCCGTGACTGGGTGGCCGAGGTCCTGTTCGCGTGGACGCAGCTCGCCGGTGACCTGTCCCGGCTGGCGGAGGACCTGGTGATCTACGCCAGCGCCGAGTTCGGGCTCGTGCGCCTGTCGGACGCGTTCAGCACCGGGTCCAGCCTCATGCCCCAGAAGCGGAACCCGGACGGCGCGGAGCTGGCGCGGGCCCGGGGCGGCACGTTGCTCGGGCTGCTGGCGGGCTACCTGGCTTCACTCAAGGGGCTCCCGACCGGCTACAGCAAGGACCTCCAGGAGGACAAACGAACGCTGTTCGCGGCCGAAGAAGCCGTGATCGAGACGCTGGCGGTCCTCGCCGGGACGATCGGAACCCTGGAATTCGATCAGAGCCGCGCCCGGGACGCGATCTCCCCGGAAATGCTGGCCGCCGACGTGGCCGAGCGACTCGCCGCGGAGGGCGTCCCGTTCCGGACCGCGCACGAAGCCATCGGGCTCCTGGTGCGGCAGGCGGAGACCGAAGACCGCTCGCTCTCTGAGTACTCGGGCGAGGAATCCGCCGCGGTGCACCCGGCCCTGGGCGCACTTCGGCCGGAGTGGTGGGACGTGGGGTCGGCGCTCCAGCGGAGATCCGTGCAGGGAGGAAGTGCCCCGACAGCGGTCCGTGTGCAGCTCGACCGGGCACGCGACGGCTTGAAGGGCTGAATTCCGCGCAGACGGACGGGTCCGCGCGATCGAATCAGGCGGGGCCGGCGACCTCGGTGAGCTCGATCTCCGCCGGATCCAGGCCTTCCATGCGCAGGATGTTCTCCACCGTCTCCCCGATCAGGCTGTCCGGCGTGGAAGCGCCCGCGGTCAGTCCCACCTCGATCTCGCCATCGGGCAGCCAGCCTTCGGCGTCGTCCCGGTCCTGCGTTCCCGCCGGCTTGTAGGAAAGCACCCCTGTCTCCACATCGACTCCAGCGGCGGACTCGATGTGGAACGTGCACGTGGACCGTGCGCACAGGGCGGCGAGGTGGTTCGTATTGCTCGAGTTGAAGCCGCCGATGACGATCATGACGTCGGGGGGGTCCTTCATCATCTCCTTGACCGCGTCCTGCCGATCCTGCGTCGCGGAGCAGATGGTGTCGAAGCTCCGGAACCGCTCGGGCAGCTCCTGGTCGCCGTAGGCTTCGGCGATGGCTTCGCCGAGGCGGGCCGCGATGGCCAGTGACTCCGACGCCAGCATCGTGGTCTGATTGGCCACTCCGATCCGCTCCAGGTGTATCTCCGGGTCGAATCCCTCCGAGACGCGGCCGGCGAAGGTCTCCCGGATGGTCGAGGCCTCCACCTCACCGCGCAGGAAGCCGCACAGCAGCTCCGTTTCCTCCATGTTCCGGACGACCAGGTAGCGACCTTCATCGTACCGGAACACCTGCGAGCTCGTGGCCCGCGTCTCCTCGTGGAAGTGTTTCCCGTGGATCACGGCGGTGAATCCGTCGCGCGCGTAGCTTTCCACTCGCTTCCACACGTGCAGCACTGACCCGCACGTGGTGTCCACGAGGATGCATCCGAGGCCTCGCAGCTCTTCCATGTCCTCGTACTTCACGCCGAACGCCGGGATGATCACCACGTC
>JAMJQR010000106.1 GCA_023554335.1 Candidatus Benthicola marisminoris | reverse complement strand
GCTGGCCGCGTCGGCGGCCCTTTCCACGCTGCTGGCTGCGCCCGCGCTGGCGCAGGACGACGAGCGGGAGCTCGGTTGGGCCTTTGAGGTGGACCTCGGAGCCCTGTGGACCGGAGGGAACCAGGAGACGAACACCCTCGCTGGAAATGCCAGGGCGGCCTACCTGTGGCCGAAGAGTGAGTTCATCTTCACCGGCGGCGGTTTCACGTCGGAGTCGTCCCTGACCTCGTCGACGGCGGTCGGCACGGGGCAGAACGACTTCGAGCTGTTCGAGGAGACGGTCACCGAGAAGACCGCTGAGACGTTCTTCGCCGGAGCGCGGTACAACTACGACGTGAGCGCCAAGTTCTATCTCACGGGCTCCGGCGACTGGCTCCGCAACCCGTTCGCCGGGATCGACGACCGCTTCGTGTTCGGCGCGGGCGCGGGCACCCGTTGGGTGGACAACGGCAAGGTCCGGTTCACCACGGACTACCTGGTGACGTACACGACGGAGACCACCGTCATCCCAGATCCCACCGTGAACTCGGACTTCGCCGGCGCCCGCCTGGGCTACGACTTCCTCTGGGATGCCACGGCGAGCACCAACTTCGAGAGCACGCTGGTGGCCGACTTCAACCTCGACAATACGGACGACATCCGGCTCGACTGGTACAACGGGCTTCCGATCGACATCAGCTCGGTTTTGGCGTTCAAGCCAAGCCTGAGGCTGCTTTGGCGGAACGATCCGGCCCTGCAGTCGGTCCCGCTGTTCGACGGACCGGGCGGGACGGAGACAGGTACCGTGTTCACGCCGCTGAACAAGCTCGACAGCTTCTTCAATCTGTCGCTGCTGTTCAAGTTCTAAGACGAATTCAGCTGTGAGAGTGGAGCGGGGACCTCAGTCCGGGGTCCCCGTTTCCTTTTCTATCCGGTAGGCCTCCATCGCGTAGTACTCCGGCAGCCCCAGCCGGTCAGCGGCCGCCGCCGTTTCCAGGTTGCGGGACCGCACGCGCTGCCAGAACTCCCGGTCGTCGTAGCCCCCCGGGAAGGGCGCCACGTCCTTCTGCGACTGGTGCTTGAAGATGGCGAAGATCTTGGCCCGCAGCTCTTCCTGTGACAGGGGCACCAACACGTCGGCCTCGGTGATGGTCCACTCCTGCCAAGCCCCGCGATACAACCACACTTCGGGCGCCGAGCCGCGGTATCGGAGCAGTGCCTCGTCGATGGCCTGCTTGCACATCCGGTGCGTTCCGTGCGGGTCCGACAGGTCACCGGCCACGAAGATCTGGTCGGGCTTCACCTCCTTGAGCAGCGACAGGACCTGCTCCACGTCCTCCTCGCCGATCGGCCGCTTTCGGACCTCTCCGGTGCGGTAGAAGGGAAGGTCCATGAAGCGGGCGGCGGATCGCGGCAGGCCGACCGCGGCGATCGCGGCCACGGCCTCAGACTCGCGGATGTACCTCTTCAGGTCCTGCGCGAGGTCGGTGTCCGGCTCCCCGGGCTCCTTTCCGGCGAAGTCCTTCTCCAGCCGGAGACGCGCGCGGCGCACCCGTTTCGGGTCCAGCTCCAAGTCCGCGGCGGCCCGTTCAACGAAGTCCATGTGACGCCGGACGTCGTGGTCGAACACCGCGATGTTGCCGCTCGTCATGTAGGCCACGACGATTTCGTTCTCGTTCTCCCACAGTTTGCGGAGGATCCCGCCCATCGAGATCACGTCGTCGTCCGGGTGGGGTGAGAAAACCAGCACCGACGTTCCGTGCGGGAGCTTCGACTTGCCGCGCACCTTGTCGTTCAGGGCGTTGAACACCTCGCCGTTGATGGCGCCCGCCGGTCCGTGCCGTGCGAGGAGACCTCCCAGGTGGTTCTCCCGATAGTCGGTGGGCGAGAGCTTGAGAAGCGGAGTTCCGGTGCGTTCGGCCAGCCAGACCGTGGCCCGTTCCGTGAGCGCCGGAGTCCATTCCACTTCCGAGAGCACCCACGGCGTCCGGATCCGGGTCAGCTCGCCTGCGGCCGCCGCGTCGAGCCAGACGGTGGCCGCCGGATGCTGCTGCAGGTAACTGGCGGTGACGTCCGCGGAGGACTCCTCCTCCACCGCCCGGCGAACGATGGGCGCCTTGTGCTCGCCCGTGGCGATCAGGGCGATCTCACGGGCGTCGAGAATCGAGGCGATGCCCATGGTGATGGCTTCCGTGGGCACGTTGTCCTCACCGAAGAAGTCGGAGGCTGCGTCCTTGCGGGTGATCGTATCCAGGGTGATGAGGCGCGTTCGGGATCCGCGCGGAGAGCCGGGCTCGTTGAAGCCGATGTGCCCGCTGCGGCCGATACCCAGAATCTGGAAGTCGATGCCGCCGGCGTCGGCGATCGCCTGCTCGTATTCCTCGCAACAAGCGGCCAGGTCGCCCCGGGCGACGGTCCCGTCCGGCACGTTCGCGTGATCGGGAGGCAGGTTCACGTACTGGAACAGGTTCTCTTCCATGAAGCGCCGGTAGCTGTGCAGGCTGTCCGGGTGCATGGGGTAGTATTCGTCGAGGTTGAACGTCGTCACTTGTGAGAAGTCGACTTCGCCGGCCAGATGCCGGCGGATCAACTCCCGGTAGATCCCGAGCGGAGTGCTGCCCGTTGCGAGGCCGAGCACGCATCGGCCGCGGGCTTCGACCGTCTCCCGAATCGTGTCACAGATTCGCTCGGCGACGAGCACCGCGATGTGGTCCGGCTGCGCGACGACCACGGTGCGGATTCGCTCGCGCTCCGCGGGTCCCTCGATGATGCGAGCGCCCATGACGGGGAGATCGGTTCCTACGGCCGGTGTGTCGGACATGGCAGGGCTACCGGTTCCGGTTGAGGTGCCGGCGGAAGACCGCGGGGGTGTCGCCGCCGGCTTCGGGGGCGGAATATAGTACGCGATCCCAGGCAGGCCACCGCCGCCCACCCGGAGAGACCATTGCAGACGATCCTGGAGACGACCTTCGGGGAACGCTACGGTACCCCGCCGACGCACCTGGCGCGGGCCCCCGGCCGCGTGAACCTGATCGGGGAGCACATCGACTACGCCGGCCTCCCCGTATTTCCCATGGCCATCCAGCGTGAAGTGCGGATCGCGTTCCGGCCCCGGGAGGATGGCCTGGTTCTGGCCGCAACCACGGATCCGGCGTACGCCCCGTGCCACTTCGAGGTGGGCCGGGACATCGAGGCCTACGAGGACGGGGACTGGGGCAACTACCTCAAGGCTGCCGTTCAGGGAACGGTCCGCGCCTACGGACTCGAGCGTGGCTTCGACGCGGTGATCCAGTCCACCGTGCCGGTCGCCGCGGGGCTCAGCTCCTCTTCGGCGCTGGTGATCGCGACGGCGCTGGCTCTGTCGGGGTCCAACGACGCCGAGCCTGATCCCATCGAGCTGGCGGAGCTGATGGCGGATGCCGAGCAGTACGTGGGCACCCGCGGCGGCGGCATGGACCAGGCGATCAGCTCGGGGGGCCGGGCCGGGTGCGCAGCGCGCGTGGAGTTCGATCCGCTCCGCGTGGAACCGGTGCCCGTGCCCACCGGCTGGAAGTTCGTGGTGGCGCACAGCCTGGTGCAGGCGCACAAGTCCGGCGGCGCCCGCGAGGGCTACAATCGCCGGCGCGCCGAGACGGAAGAGGCGCTGGCCCGGGTGGTTCGTCACCTGGAGATGCGCGAGACCGAAGTGCGCTCGTACCGTGACCTGCTGCAGGGCACCACGAGCTCGGATGCGCTGGCGGCGGGCGAGTCCTGTCTCGAGGGCGACCTCCTGAAGCGCTTCCGCCACGTCGTGACGGAAGGAGCGCGGGTCGTGCGCGCCGAAGCCGCCATGCGCGGCGCCTCGATGGACGGATTCGGGATGCTGATGAACGGCTCACATGCCAGCCTCGCCGAGGACTATGAGGTGAGCATTCCGGAGCTCGACGACCTGGTCAGCCTCGCGCGCGAAGGGGGCGCGGTGGGAGCGCGCCTGACGGGTGCGGGGATGGGCGGATGCATCGTCGCGCTCGCCCCGGAGAGCACCGTGGGCCGGGTCGTGGACAGGCTCGCCGGAGGATTCTACTCCGGGCGCGGGTGGAGCGGCTCGCTGGAGGATCACATGTTCGTCGCCGAGCCTTCGGAAGGCGCGTCGGTGGCCCGGATGTGACTTCCGGCGCCCTGTCCTGTCTTAAAGGCAGGTCTCGTATTGCCTGCGGCGAACCGGTTTGCCTATTCTCAGGCCGAGATCCCGTTCGATTCGTGGTTCTCTAGCACAGGAGGAAGTCCAAGTGTTGAAGGAATTCAAGGAGTTCGCCGCCAAGGGCAACATGCTCGACATGGCGGTCGGCATCGTGATCGGTGCCGCGTTCGCCACGATCATCACGTCGCTGGTGAACGACATCGTCATGCCGCCGATCGGGATGGCCCTCGGAGGCGTCGATTTCGCCGAGTTCTACGCAATCCTCCAGCAGGGTGACCCGGCGGGGCCGTACGCCACTCTGGCCGCCGCGAAGGAGGCCGGCGCGGTCACGATGAACTGGGGCATCTTCATCAACAGCTTGATCAGCTTCCTCATCGTGGCCTTCGCCCTCTTCATGGTCATCAAGGGCTTCAACAAGATGAAGGCCGAGGAAGAGGCAGCACCCGAGGCTCCGCCCGAGCCGTCGGCGGAGGAGAATCTGCTGGCCGAGATTCGGGATCTGCTGAAGGCCCAGGCCTAGGCGACGATCGAAGACACCAGGACGCAGCCGCCGACCGACGCACCGCCGTCGAAGACCGGCGATTCCCTCGAGCCGAAGGCCCGAAACGGCCGGGCTCGGGGGCTGCGTGCGTTCAGACTCCGGCGGTGGAGCAAGAGGAAGAGAGTGACCATCCTCGGACTGATCGCCCTCGCCTTCCACCTCGCGGGTCTGGCTCTATCCGTCCACGCCGTGATGGCCACGCGTACCGCGCAGGGAGCCATCGGCTGGGCGGTCTCCCTGGTTTCCTTTCCCTACGTGGCCGTGCCCGCCTATCTCGTTCTCGGCCGCAGCAAGTTCAACGGATACGTCACGGCCCGGCAGCAGGATGAAGTCGAGGTCCTGGACGAGGCCTTTCGTGAAAAGCGCGACGGGATCCTGCCCTTCGTCGCGGACCTGGGGTCGGAGTACCCCGGCGTCCGCGCCGGCGAGAAGCTGGCCGAAATACCCGTGCTCATGGGCAACGACGCTGAGCTTCTCATCGACGGAGCGGCGACGTTCAGCAGCATCTTCGAGGGCATCGCGCGGGCCCGCGATTACGTGCTCGTGCAGTTCTTCATCGTGAAGGACGACGAGCTGGGGCGTGACCTCCAGGCAGCGCTCATCGCCGCTGCGAACCGCGGGGTGCGCGTCCTGTTCCTGTACGACGAGGTCGGCAGCAACAAGCTGCCGCGGAGGTACAAGGATGAGCTGAGGGCCGCCGGCGTGCAGGTCTTCAACTTCCATACTCAACAGGGACCGTCCAACCGGTTCCAGATCAACTTCCGCAACCATCGCAAGATCGTGGTGGTGGATGGAATCGAAGGGTGGGTCGGGGGCCACAACGTCGGTGACGAATACATGGGTCGCAGCGAGAAGTTCGGGCGCTGGCGGGACACGCACGTCCGGATCGAGGGCCCTGCCGTGCTGGCCCTGCAACTGTCCTTCGTGGAGGACTGGCACTGGGCGACGGGCGACACGCCGGAAGTCAGCTGGACGCCCCGGGCGTCGGAGACCGGCGACATCCCGGTGCTGGTGGTCCCAACCGGGCCTGCGGACCGGTGGGAGACCGCCACCCTGATGTTCACCCACGTCATCAATTCCGCCCGGCGCAGGGTGTGGATCGCGAGCCCGTACTTCGTGCCGGACCAGGGGGTCATGAACGCACTCAGGCTGGCCGCGCTACGGGGCGTGGACGTGCGGATCCTCATCCCGGAAGAGCCGGACCACCTGCTCGTGTACCTGACCGCCTTCCATTTCTACGAAGAGATGAAGGACTCCGGGATCACGTTCTACCGGTACACGGACGGGTTCATGCACGGGAAGTCGATCCTTGTGGACGATGCGGGCGCGGTGGGAACCGCCAACTTCGACAACCGCTCGTTCCGCCTCAACTTCGAGATCACCGCGTTCTTCCTCGACCCCGAGTTCACGAAGGAAGTGGAGGCGATGTTCGAGGAGGACTTCCGGAATTCCCGGCTTATGACGCCGGCCGACGTCGAGGACAAGCCCTTCTGGTTCCGCCCGGTCGTGCGGGCGGCCCGGTTGACGGCGCCCGTTCAGTAACCGCTGCTACCCGGACGCAGAAGGCCCGCCTCGGACGAGACGGGCCTTCTTCTTATGCAGTCGACCTCCTGACCGACTAGCTGCCGATCGGAACCGCCCACTTGGCGGTGAACTGCCAGGA
>JAMJQR010000105.1 GCA_023554335.1 Candidatus Benthicola marisminoris | reverse complement strand
TCGTACTGGTTCTCGCCTGGCTCGGCGTGGCCTGGCGCATCGGCCGCGAGTACCGGGAGCTCGTCAGGACGGGCCGGCCGCCCGTGTGACTTCTGCAGAAACCTGGGAGCGACGGTGATGAAAGAGACAATGCAGCGCTTCAGCTCGCTCGGGCGGCCCGTGGACCCCGCCTATCCGACGAACCGGGCCATCGCGACGCTGTCTCTCCTCGTGGCGGCCTGTGGTTTCGGGATTCGGCGCCTCGGGGGCGCGCCGTCACCAGAGTCATTTCTGTGGGGGGTGACGCTCGCCCTCGCGTTCTTTCTGGCGTGGGCCGTCGCCCGCGAGCTGGAACCGGACCACGATCGGTCTGCCTTCGTCGCGGCCGGCCTCAGCATGATCCCTCACGCCGTGTTTGGCCGACCGGACTTCGTGGCGGTGTTGCTCGTGCTGGTCGTGGTGCGAACCGTCAATCGCACGGTAGGCCCCGCTGCCCGGCCTCTGGACACTCTGGCCGTGCTCGGGCTCGTGGGGATCTCGGCCTGGAGAGGGCACCCGATCCTGGCCGCTGCCGCCGCCGTCGGACTGGCCCTCGACGCCACCTTGAAACCGCCGCACCGGACACACCTGGCGGCAGCCGGCGCGGCAATCGCTCTTCTCGCCGTCGGTCTGGGCCGGTCCGCAGCCGGCACGGTCGGCCTCGGCCTGATGGACTGGGCCGCGCTCGCCGCCACGCTGCCCTTCTTCGCACTCGTGCGCGCGTCGGGTCAGCCGCGGACGGTGAGCGATCGCGAAGGACTGCCCCTGGCCGGGACCCGGGTGCGGGCCGGCCAGTGTCTGGCCTGGGCGACCATGGCGGGCATCGTCCTGTTCGAGGGGCGGGTCGGTCTGGCGGCCCTGTCCCCCGTCTGGGCGGCGCTGGTGGGAACCGGCGCCTACTTCTCGATCGGCGCGCCGACCAGATTGCCCCATTCGGTCCAGGAGCCGTCGTAGTTCCGAACGCGGTCGAACCCGAGCAGGTGCGTGAGGACGAACCAAGTGTGGCTCGAGCGCTCGCCGATGCGGCAGTAGGCGATCACCTCTTCCTCAGGGGCCAGGCCGATCTCCTCCTGGTAGATGGCCCGCAGCTCGTCCGCCGACTTGAACGTCCCGTCGTCGTTCGCGGCCCTCTTCCACGGCACGCTCGCGGCTCCGGGGATGTGCCCGCCGCGGAGGGCTCCCTCCTGAGGATAGTCGGGCATGTGGAGGAGCTCTCCCCGGTACTCCTGCGGTGAGCGCACGTCCACCAGCCGGCCGCCCTTGTCGTAGTGCCGGAACACCTGGTCCCGGAAAGCGCGTACAGGGCCGTCATCGCGGTTCACGGCGGGATAGTCGGTCGGCTCTCGCTCGGGGACGTCCGTGGTCATGGGCCGTCCGTCGGCGACCCACTTCTGCCGGCCGCCGTCCATGAGTCGCGTATCCGGGTGGCCGAAGAGCGTGAATACCCAGAGCGCGTACGCTGCCCACCAGTTGAAGTTGTCACCGTAAAACACGACGGTGTGCTCGCGCGTGATGCCCTTCCTGGACAGGAGGGCAGCGAAGTTCTCCGGAGAGAGGTAGTCGCGCACGAGAGGGTCGTTCAGGTCCGCGTGCCAGTCGATCTTTACGGCCCCCGGGATGTGACCGGTCTCGTACAGAAGCACGTCTTCGTCGGACTCGACGATCACCACGGCCGGATCGTCCAGATGCTCGGCGACCCAGTCTGCGGAGACCAGCTTCTCGGGATGGGCGAATTCCTGGAATCGTGAGGACGGATCCTGGCCGGCCGGCATGGCGTACTCCTGTGTTGTCGGGTCAGATTGCCGTTTCGCGTGATTCGTCACTCAAGATAACCATTCTGTGAGCGAGAGGTTTCAGCTTCGATGTCGATGCCCGAACGACTGCAAACGATCGTGGACCAGTTCGCGGCGGCCCCGCGCGAGCTCAGGGTGCACGCGCTGCTGGACTATTCGCGCAGGGTGCCGCCGCTGCCGGAGAGCATGGCCGAGGATCGGACCGGACTCGAGCAGGTGCACGAGTGCCAGACTCCCTTCTTCCTGGCTACGGAAGTGGATGAGGCGGGCGCGGTCCATCTGTTCTTCGATTGCCCGCCGGAGGCGCCCACGGTCCGGGGCTTCGCGGGGATTCTTCGCGAGGGACTGGAGGGCGAGGCGTGGAAGGACGTGCTGGAGGTGCCGCCGGACTTCTACTCCGGAATGGGACTCCAGGAGGTGGTGTCCGCCCTGCGCCTGCGCGGAATGGGCGCGATCCTGGCGCGACTCAAGCGGCAAATCCGTGAGGCGGTCGAGGAAACGGACGCGCCGTGACCCCATGCGCGCCGCGGGAGGCGACCCCGGCGGTTCACCGCGGGGCCGCCTGGATCGCGACTATTCGGCGGATGACGCCAGCCGGGCGTCGATGCTGTAGGGGCCCGCTCCCCAGGCAGAGAAGAAGAGGAAGATGAACGAGAAGAGCATCGCCAGCTCGCCGTTGTTCCCCCACCACCAGATTCCGCTTCCGGGGACATGGATCCAGAAATAGGCCACGGCCATCTGACCGGCGAGGATGAAGGCCACCGGTCGCGTGAGCAGGCCGAGAACGATGAGCAAGCCGCCAAACGTCTCGAGGACGCCGGCGACTCCGAACCGCGACATCAGCTCTGCGGCCTCTCCCGAACCCCCGAAGCCCCCCATCCACCCGAACAGCTTGGGCAGGCCGTGCGTCATGAACGCCAGCCCCACCACGATCCTGAGCAGGGTCCACGTGAATTCCTGGAAGCTGGTTCTTGCTTCTGTCATGTCTCGTTCCTCCCGGGTCGAAGCGTGTCAGTTACTGCTCAGCGGCATTCGAGTTGATGCGACCAAGTTCGACTGAACCTCGCCGGTTGTCCACCGGGGGGCAGCCCGCAGCGGTCGCCAGTGCCGCGATCGTCGACTCAGCGCAACCTCGGAGGACCGGCGTCTCGTGTCGCTGACCCGGGTGCTGTAGGTTGGCGGCCCAATGGAATTGATCAGTCAGTGTATCGTTTCGAGAACGGTTGCCCGCGCCGCACGCCTGCTGTTGGTGTGTTGGGCCGCCATCGCCGCCGGCGCTTGCAGAGTCGAGGCTCCGGACCGAACAGAAGCGGAGGCCCGAGCGCGGTCCACCGGCTATCGCGGAATCCTGATGTCCGACGCCGGGCCGCGACCCGATTTCGTCCTCGAGGACATGCGTGGGGAGATGTACGACTTCCGCGCCGAGACCGAGGGAAAGCTGGCGCTG
>JAMJQR010000104.1:0-15000 GCA_023554335.1 Candidatus Benthicola marisminoris | reverse complement strand
CCCCGTGAAGGGCCCTAGCCCATCCAGTGCTCTACCTCCCGCAGTCTACACTCAGAGGCGATACCGAAATATCTTTCGGGGAGAACCAGCTATCTCCAGGTTTGATTGGCCTTTCACCCCTATCCACAGCTCATCCGAGCAGTTTTCAACCTACAACGGTTCGGTCCTCCACGAGGCATTACCCCCGCTTCAACCTGGCCATGGATAGATCACTCTGGTTTCGGGTCTGGCCCAACGGACTATAACGCCCAGTTAAGACTCGCTTTCGCTTCGGCTCCGCCGCTGAACGGCTTAACCTCGCCCGCTAGGTCCAACTCGCCGGATCATAATGCAAAAGGCACGCGGTCAGGCCTTCTCTCCCGAAAGAGATCAGGACCCTCCCACCGCTTGTAGGCACGAGGTTTCAGGTTCTATTTCACCCGCCTCCCGGCGTGCTTTTCACCTTTCCCTCACGGTACTCGTCCACTATCGGTCACAGGAACGTATTTAGCCTTGGCAGATGGTCCTGCCAGATTCAACCGGGATTTCTCGTGTCCCGGCCTACTCAGGTACCAGACCCAGACGATCGGCCGAATTTCGCCTACGGGGCTCTCACCCTCTACGGCGACGCGTTCCAACGCGCTTCAGCTCACTCAAACCGACCCTCCGAAGGACCTGCAGGCCCCTCCAGTCCAGCCCTACTACCCCGCGTAGACAACGGCTGCAGCCTGTTACGCCTACGCAGTTTGGGCTCTTCCCCGTTCGCTCGCCGCTACTCAGGGAATCACAATTGTTTTCTCTTCCTCCGGGTACTTAGATGTTTCAGTTCCCCGGGTTCGCCTCGCATAGCCTATGTATTCAGCCACACGATGACCGGGCATCACCCCGGCCGGGTTCCCCCATTCGGACACCCACGGATCAACGCTCGCTTGCAGCTCCCCGTGGCTTTTCGCAGCTTGCCACGTCCTTCTTCGCCGTCCTGTGCCCAGGCATCCACCCCGCGCCCTTTACGCTTGATCCCTCTCATAAAACAAAAGAGATCGCCTCACTACGCCCTCTCGGCACTCCACTACTTCCTCTCCACCCCAATTTGTCAAAAAGCAGCCCGCCCCTTTCGAGGCGGGCCAGATAACTTATCGTTTTGCCCTTCGGTTCGTCAACGCCCTCGCAGCGTCAGAATACGATTCCGAAGCCCAGCGCGTTGTTGGTCCCGAGGGTCAGGCCGAAGCGGAGCAGCCACTGCTCCGAGAACCGCATCTCGAGCCCGATATCCGTGTCGAAACGCAGCTTCGTATCCGGACCGCTGACCCCGATGTCGAGGGCTACGCGCGGCGAGACATAGGGCACCAGCGCCCACGCGTCGTCATCCGACAGGAATTGCCGGGCCACTGAGACACCGAACGGAATCCGGAGGATCCCGAAGCTGCCGGCGCCGCTCCCGGTCGCGAAGCCGAACCCGAAGCCCGTGACCCAGGCGACATCGAGGGGGAACGCATCGGAAACTTCGACGAACTGCTTGTACACGTCGAGACCCCCGTTCAGGGCCACGTCTCCACCGCTGATCGCGTTGATCGACCCACGGACCCCGAGGTTCACGTCCCCGGCCTTCCGGTACGTGGCCATGCCACCGAAATCGTTGATGTCGTTCACAACGATCAGGTAGGCGCCGACCCCCGTCTCGTCGTACGGCGTGATGAACTGCGGGTGGTCGTAGACCTGGGCGCTCGCACCGCCAACCTGCGACAGGATCGCGACGGCCGTCACCACCGCGGCGCGGAATCCGTTCGTAGCCAAGTGTCTCATGCGAAGTCTCCTCTGGGCATTGACGCTGTCCCCTGACGTCCCTCGAGACGCCATCGGAAGGGGCTCAGTCCGCATCCTCCGTGCCAGGTCCCGTGGAGGAAGGCTCCCCCACTTCTTCGGCGAGCACCGACACCTCGTTGTCCACAACCTGCAGGAACCCGCCGGAAACCGCTATACGATGGACCGTGGAGCCGTCCTTCACCGTCACTTCGCCGGTCCCGAGCAGCGTCATCATCGGGGCGTGCCCGTAAAGGATGCCCATCAAGCCGTCGTATGCCGGAACGACGATGCTGTCGCCCGCCCCCTCGAACCCGACCTGCACGGGTGAGATGACGGCGATCTTCAGCTTTCGCGACGCTTCGTCCATGGATGCGTTCCCTCTCGCCTCAGCCCTCGAGCTCGCGCGCCTTGGCCTCGGCCTCCTCGATATCGCCGACCATATAGAAGGCCTGCTCGGGCAGGTGGTCGTAGTCACCGTCGACGACGGCCTCGAAAGACTCGATCGTCTTCTCGAGCGGCACGTACTTGCCCGGGAATCCCGTGAACTGCTCGGCGACGAAGAACGGCTGCGACAGGAAGCGCTGGATTCGGCGCGCCCGCGCGACGATCACCTTGTCCTCCTCGCTGAGCTCATCCATCCCGAGAATGGCGATGATGTCCTGGAGGTCCTTGTATCGCTGCAGAATCTCCTGCACGCGGGTGGCCGCGTTGTAGTGGCGGTCACCGAGGAACTGCGCGTCGAGAATCCGGCTGCTCGACTCGAGCGGGTCCACCGCCGGGTAGATCCCGAGTTCCGCGATCTGCCGGGACAGGACCGTCGTCGAGTCGAGGTGCGTGAACGCAGCGGCGGGCGCCGGGTCCGTGAGGTCGTCCGCGGGCACGTAGATCGCCTGCACCGACGTGATCGAGCCCGACCGGGTGGAGGTGATTCGCTCCTGCAGCTCGCCCATCTCGCTGGCCAGCGTCGGCTGATAGCCCACCGCACTCGGCATCCGCCCGAGCAGCGCGGACACCTCGGACCCCGCCTGGCTGAACCGGAAGATGTTGTCGATGAACAGCAGAACGTCCTGGTTCGCGACGTCTCGGAAGTACTCGGCCACCGTCAGCCCGGACAGGCCGACCCGCAGGCGGGCCCCCGGGGGCTCGTTCATCTGGCCATAGATCAGGGCCGTGGAAGCGAGTACCCCGGACTCCTTCATCTCGAGCCACAGGTCGTTGCCTTCGCGCGTCCGCTCGCCCACCCCGCAGAACACGGACTTCCCGCCGTGCTCCTGCGCGATGTTGTTGATGAGCTCCATGATGATGACGGTCTTGCCGACCCCGGCGCCCCCGAACAGACCCGTCTTTCCACCCTTCACGTACGGCGCGATCAAGTCGATGACCTTGATCCCGGTCTCGAAGATCTCCGTCTTCGGCTCGAGATCCACGAACTTCGGCGCCTCGCGGTGGATGGGCCAGCGCTCCGTGGCCTCGACCGGACCCGCCTCGTCGACAGGCTCACCGAGGACGTTGAGGATCCGGCCCAGCGGCGCGTCGCCGACCGGAACCGAGATCGCCGCGCCCGTGTCGCGGACGTCCATCCCGCGCCGAACGCCGTCCGTAGAGTCCATGGCCACGGCCCGGACCTGGTTCCGGCCGATGTGCTGGGCCACCTCGCAGACCAGGCGGTGCGCTTCACCTTCGTCGCCCGTCCACTCCAGCTCGACCGCGTTGTAGATCTCCGGCAGGTTCTCGGGCTCGAACTGCACGTCTAGAACCGGACCGATGACCTGCACGACCTTGCCGATCGACTTCGTCGCCTCTGCCATTGCTATCCCTTCAGCGCCTCGGCCCCGCCGATGATCTCAGCCAGCTGGCTGGTGATCTCCTGCTGCCGGGCACGGTTGAACTGCCGGCGGAGAGTCGTGAGGAACTCGTCCGCGTTGTCTGTCGCGCTCTTCATCGCCGTACGACGGGCTCCCTGCTCAGCCGCCGCGTTCTCCACCAGAGCCCGATACATGGAGCTCACCAGGTGGAGGGGCAGCAGCCGGGCCAGGATCACTTCGGCCGACGGATCGAGTATGTAGTAGGGCTCCCGGGTAGGCCTCTCCTGGGGCACGTAGACCGGAAGCAGCCGCCGCGTGATCGGCGGCGTGCTCATCACGCTGCGGAACTCGGCGTGCACCACGTACACCGCGTCGAGCTCCTCCTGGACGAACCGCTCAGCGAGCGGATCGATCAGCTCCCGCGCCTCCTCTGGAGACGGGCTGTCGCCGATATCGATTCGCCGGCTCGCCATCTCCACGTTGCGGAACCGGAAGTAGCTGATCCCCTTCTTGCCGATGACGTGAAACTCGGTCTCGACGTCCGACGCCTGCAGCTCGGCGAGAAGCTCGCGGGCTTTCCGGATCAGGTTCACGTTGAAGGCGCCGCACAGTCCGCGATTGCTGGTCACCAGGACCACGGCCGCCCGCCGGATGCGATCGGGCTGCCGAAGCACGGGTTCGAGCTCCGCCAGCTCGGGCGTGACCAGGTTCTCGACCACCCCGGTGAGCCGCTCCGCGAACGGACGCGCTTCGCGCACCCGATTCTGCGCGCGCCGCAGCTTCGACGTCGCGACCATTTCCATGGTTCGCGTGATCTTGCGCGTGCTCTGGACGGAACGCATCCGCCGCGAGATGTCTCTCGCCTTCGCCATCTAGCCGTTCACTCGCTCGAGTGCATGGATCGGGATCGGCTCAGCCGACCGCCTCCGCGACCGGTTCCTCGGCGGCCGAGGTACGGAACAGTTTCTTGTGCGCTTCGATCGCGTCCCGGAGCTTCCGGTCCGTCTCGTCGCCGATCACCTTCTCGTCGCGAATAGCGCCTCCTACCTCGGGGTGCGCGGAGCGCATGTACTCGCAGAAGCTCGCCTCCCACGACCGGATCTCGGAGGCCTCCAGGTCGTCCAGGTAGCCCTGGGTGACGGCGAAGATGGCCATCACCTGCTCCTCCACGGGAAGCGGAGCGTACTGACCTTGCTTCAGCACCTCCACCGTCCGCTCGCCGCGAGCCAGCTGGCGCTGCGTCGCCGGATCGAGGTCAGATCCGAACTGGGCGAACGCCTCGAGCTCCCGGTACTGGGCGAGATCCAGCCGCAGGCTTCCGGCCACCTTCTTCATGGCCTTAATCTGCGCCGAGCCGCCCACGCGGGACACCGAGATCCCGGCGTTCACCGCCGGCCGGACACCCGAGTAGAACAGGTCGCTCTCCAGGAAAATCTGCCCGTCGGTGATCGAGATCACGTTGGTCGGGATGTAGGCCGAGACGTCGCCGGCCTGGGTCTGAATGATCGGAAGCGCCGTCAGGGATCCCCCGGGCTTCTCGAGATCGGGGTGCGCTTCGATGACCTTGGCGTCCTCGCTCACCTTGGCGGCCCGCTCCAGGAGGCGGCTGTGCAGGTAGAACACGTCGCCCGGGAACGCTTCACGGCCCGGAGGACGCCTGAGAATCAGCGAGATCTCCCGATAGGCATCGGCCTGCTTCGAGAGGTCGTCATAGATCACCAGCGTGTGGCGGCCTTCCTTGTACATGAAGTACTCGGCCAGGGCGCACCCGCCGTAGGGCGCGATGTACTGCAGGGTCGCCGGGTCGGACGCGTTCGCGGCCACGACGATGGTGTAGTCCATGGCGCCCTCTTGCTCCAGGCGGTCCACCACGGAGGCCACGGTCGAGGCTTTCTGTCCGATCGCGATGTATACGCACACGACGTCCCCGCCGCGCTGATTGATGATCGTGTCGATCGCGATGGCCGTCTTGCCCGTCCTCCGGTCGCCGATGATCAGCTCGCGCTGTCCGCGGCCGATCGGGATCATGGAGTCGATGGCCTTGATGCCGGTCTGAAGCGGCTCCTTCACGGGCTGCCGGTACACGATCCCGGGCGCCTTGCGGTCCACCTTCATGGTGCCGACGGACTTGATGGCTCCCTTGCCGTCACGCGGCTCGCCGAGGGGATTCACCACCCGGCCGAGGAAGTCGGGCCCTACGGGTACCTCCAGCACCCGGCCCGTGCGCCTGACGGAGTCGCCTTCCTTCAGCTGCAGGTAGTCGCCCATCACCACGGCGCCGATGTTGTCTTCCTCGAGGTTCAGCGCGAGGGAGGTGATCAGCTCGCCGGTCTCGGAGGATTCGATCTCGAGCATCTCGTTGGCGACGGCCGAGGACAGTCCCCAGATCCGGGCGACCCCGTCCTTCACCTCGAGAACCTCGCCGACCTCCTCGAGCTTGAGATCCTCCTCGTAGCGGTCGATCTGCTCGAGGAGCGCCTTCTTCATCTCGCCCGCGCGGAGCGTTGCATCTGACGTGGGCATATCCTGTCCCGTCCTTGGGTCTATGAGATCAGCCGGCTGGTCCGGCCGATCCGGCTTCTTCAATGAGTGCCCGGCGCATCAGTTGCAGCTGCCGCCGCACCGATCCGTCCATCACACGGTCTTTCACTCGTACGATCATTCCGCCGACCAGGCGCGGATCGCGCCGGAAGTCTGCGGTCACTTCGCGGCCGAGGACGCGGCCGAGCGCGCTTTCGATCTCGGCGCGAAGCTCGTGGTCCGGGTCCACGGTCATGGTCACCGCCGCATGCACCCGTCCCATGCGCTCGTTCAGCAGCTCGCGGGCTGCGACTTCGATGTCCGGCAACAGCGCCTGGCGCCGCTTCTCGAGCACCACCAGGAGAAAGCGGACGAACGCCTCGGGGTAGCGATCTCCGAAGACGCTTCGAATGACCTCCCGCTTGTCGGCCAGGTTGACCCGCGGAGTCTCCAGGAAAGCCCGGAACGAAGGCACGTCGCGATACAAGGCCGACACTTCGTCCAGCAGCGCCAACCAGGCTTCGGCCCCATCCGTGCGGTCCGCGAGCGTCAGGAAGGTGTCCGCGTAGTTCCGGGCGACGGCGACGCGACTCATTCCAGCTCCGCGATGTACTCGCTCACCAGCCTGCGGTTCGCGTCGTCGTCGAGGTTCTGGCGCACCAGCTTCTCGGCCGCCTTGAGCGACAGGTCCACTGCCTCGCGCCGGACGGACTCGAGCAGGTCGTCTTTCTCCCGGGCGAGGTCGCGCCGGGCCCGCTCGAGCATCTCCTCGTTGTCCTTCCGGGTCTGGGCCAGGATCTCCTCGCGAAGCCGCTCACCGGCTTCGCGGCCCTGCTGGAGGATGTCCTTCGCCTCGCGCCGGGCCTGATCGAGCTGCCGCTGGTGCTCATCCAGCAGGCGCCTCGCCTCGTCCCGGTCTTCCCGGGCCGAATCGATCGCCGCCTGGATGTTCGACTGCCTCGTCTCGAGACCCTTCGCGATGGCCGGGAAGGCCTTCCATGAAAGGACGCCGAGCGTGAGCAGAAACAGCACCCACGTCCAGATCGCCAGGCCGGCGCTGATCGACAGCACGCCTCCCTCCGCGGCCCACAACTGCGCCGGAGCCAGGAGAAGCAGCGCCATCGGCCCTGTCAATCGCCAGATTCTCATCCGTGTCCCGCTTCTTTGATCCCGCTGGGCGGCTTGCCGGCAGGTGGCCGGAGCGCGCCCGCGAAGGTCTTACTTGATGAAGCCGGCGATCACGAGCGCGAACAGAGCAGCGCCCTCGATCAGGGCGGCGAGAATGATCGAACCCGTCTGGATCTGGGCGGCCGCCTCGGGCTGCCTCGCCATCGCGTCCGCCATCTGTCCGCCGATCCGCCCGATTCCGATCCCGGCGCCAATGACCACGCCGGCGGCACCGATGATGGCCAGGCCAGCACCTACATCGCCGGTCACGCCGGCCGAGTCCTGAAGAAGAGCGAGCATGTTGAACATCAAGGGTCTCCTTGAATTTCCGGGTTATCCTTCCGGATTTCGTCCCTGCGAGTGGGGACCGCCGGCTCAGTGCGCGTGCCGGATCAGCCCGATGAACACCGCGGTCAGGGCGGTGAAGATATACGCCTGGAGGAATCCCACGAAGATCTCCAGGAACATCACGAACAGCCCGAGTCCCAGCGAGCCGGTCACAGCCGCCACGCCGGTGGCGGACAGCCCGCCGTAGACAATGATGAGTCCGAGCAAGGACAGGAGCACGAAGTGCCCCGCCGTCATGTTGGCGAACAGTCGAACCGCCAGCGCGAACGGCTTCGCCAGCTTACCGATGAGCTCCACCGGCGTCATGATGATGAGCATGACGACCTGCATCACGACCGGGATGCCCTTCGGGATGTAGAAGATCGTCCCCAGGTATCCTTTGGCACCGAGGGCCTTGTAACCGGCCACCTCCACCACGATCAGCGAAATGATGGCCAGGGCGGCCGTGACCGAGATGTTTCCGGTTGCCGAGGCACCGAACGGAATGAGGCCGAGCAGGTTCGCGTACAGGATGAAGAAGAAGAGCGTCACCACGTAGGGTACGAACCTCTCGCCTCCGTGCCCGATGTTGGCCAGCGCTACGTCGTCCCGGAGATAGAGGTAGAAGGCTTCGAACATGTTCAGGATCCCGCGCGGCGCTTCCTTACCCGCGTCGGTCCGCCTGGCTCTTCGCGCCGCCAGTCCGATCGTAAGGATCGTCAGCAGGCTCGCCAGCATCAGGAAGATCACGTGCTTCGTGGGCGAGAGGTCGATCTTGACGCCCCCCAGCTCCACCGGAGGCACCTTCAGCCTCTCGAGACTGATCACGACCGGGCCGAACTCGAGGGCCTCCGCGTCCACGATGTGGTGCATCATGGCCTCGGTCCCCCACTCCTCGTCGTGCTCGGCATCCGCAGCGTGCTGATCGTCAGCCGCGGACTCTGCCCCGTGCCCGTCGTCAGCTTCCTGGACGTGCTCCACCGCCGTGGGGGCGTGATCCGCCTCTGCAATCGGAGCCTCCTGAGGGGCCCCAACCGCGAGAGCGATCCATGTGATTGCCAGTCCTGCGATCATCCGAAATCCCAGTCTATGTCTTGTGGACCTTCCGGTCCGCCGTCGTCACCGCCAGCCAGCCGGCCTCCATGAGCAGGAAGGCGACCAGCGCCATCCCGTAGGAGATCATCAACGCCCGCGTGGGCGCTCCGGCCAGCGCCGCCAGTCCCCACAGAGCCACACCGACGCCGAAGCGGGCACCCATCCCCGCGACCCAGACGCGAACGATCTTCCGACCGCTCTCCAGGCCTCCGGCAAGGACCCAGAATGAGAACGACTGGACGATCCAGGCCACGCCCGCCCCGATGGCCACCGACGCGGGAGCATGTCCGCCCACGGCTGCAGCCACCACACCGGCTCCGGTCAGCGCGGCCGTGAATCCTACATAGGCCGCTCGCCTCACTCGGAACCTCCGTCCGGATCGCGCTCCGCTCCCTGCCCGAGCTCGTCGCTCCGGTCCAGCACCAGGTGTCGGTACATGCTGTAGAAGCCCGCCCCGAAGCCGGTGAAGGTACCGAGAATAACGAGTAGGGGCTCCGTGTGGAACCGCGCGTCCAGGACCGACCCGATCCATGCGAACAGCGCCGTCGCAATTCCGAGCGTCAGCCCGTAGCCGCCGAACCTGCCGACGTCTCTGAGCCCTGCGCCCGGGCGGTCTCCGTCGTTCAGCGGCACGGCACCTATCGCCTCCCGGTTGCGGCCGCCGCGACTATACCGGCTTGTGAAAATATCCGCAAGATTGCGCGCTTGACGCCCGGGCACGGTATCATCTAGCCTCCGTCCGGCGACCCGGACGATCGTCGGTGGGCCGGGATCATCGGAGGAAACCACATGGCAGGCAGCGCGGCACGGGGGACGGCAAACGCCGGAGGAGACGTCGAGCTCTTGCAGGAGCTGGCGGAAGCCCGACGGGACCTGGAGCAGCAGGTAGCGCGCCGGATCATCGGCCAGAAGGAGATCGTCGAGAAGCTGCTGATCGCTTTGCTGGCCGGCGGACACGCACTGGTGGTCGGAGTGCCGGGCCTCGCCAAGACCACGCTGATCTCCACGCTGGCGGACACTCTCCGGCTCAGGTTCAGCCGCATCCAGTTCACCCCGGACCTCATGCCCTCCGACATCACGGGCACCGAGGTACTGGAGGAGGACACGGAAACCGGACAGCGAGTGTTCCGCTTCGTTCCCGGTCCCGTGTTCGCGAACGTGATCCTGGCGGACGAAATCAACCGCACTCCGCCCAAAACGCAGGCCGCGCTACTGCAGGCCATGCAGGAGCTGTCCGTGACCGTGGGAACGGACACGTTCGCCCTCGAGCCGCCTTTCTTCGTGCTCGCGACGCAGAACCCGATCGAACACGAGGGCACGTACCCGCTTCCGGAGGCCCAGCTCGACCGCTTCATGCTGGAGCTGCGCATCACGTATCCGACCTACGACGAGGAGCGGGAGGTAGCGTCGATCACGACGTCGGCAGGCCCGGCGCAGGTGGAGCCCGTGATCGACGGCGAGCGGCTGAGGGAATTCCAGTCGCTGATCCGCCGCGTGCCTGCGCCGCCAACGGTGGTCGACTACGCGGTTCGCCTGGCCCGCAGCACGAGGCCCGACGACGCCGGCGCGCCCGACTTCATTCGCGAGATGGTCGCCTGGGGCGCGGGTCCGCGGGCGTCGCAGTACCTGGTGCTGGGCTGCAAGGCGCGGGCGGCGCTGCACGGAAGGCCGGTTCCGGATCTGGACGATCTCCGCGCCATCGCGCCGGATGTGCTTCGCCACCGGATCGTTCCCGGCTTCGAGGCAGAGGCGGCCGGACGCACGCCGGACGATCTGGTCGCCGCCCTCCTGTCGTCGCTCAAGGGCTGAGCGGGGCTTCGCGTGACCACCCTGATCGTGGGCCTCGCCATACTCGTCGCGCTTTCGGGCTTCTTCTCTGGAAGCGAGATCGCGTTCTTCTCAATCCCGGACACCAGGGCGGAGGCGCTGGCAAAGGAAAAGCGTCGGGGGGCGCGGGCCCTGGTGCGCCTGAAGTCGAACTCGGACCGACTTCTGATCACTCTGCTCATCGGCAACAACATCGCCAACATCGGTGCGGCTTCGGTAGCTACGTACGCTGCCACCGAAGCCTTCGGATCGGCGGGCGTAGGAATCGCCACCGGGGCCATGACGCTGCTCATTCTCTTCTTTGGCGAGATCGTCCCAAAGAGTTTCGCGGCGGCGAACGCGGAGAGCATCTCGCTCGCCACGGCCCCCCTGTTCCTGGCTCTTTCGAAGGCCCTCTCGGTGCTCGTGGTTCCCCTGGAGGCGCTGACACGAAGCGTGCTCCCCGACAGTCGCGGCGTGATTCCCACGGTCACCGAGGCAGAGATCCACACACTGACCGAGATCGGACACGAGGTCGGTGAAATCGACCCGCATGAGCGCAGGATCATTCAGCAGGCTTTCAAGCTCGACACGACGCAGGCCTGGGAAGTAATGACTCCCCGGGTCGGCATCTTCGCCTTGCCCGCCGAGCGCTCCCTGGCGGAGATCGCGTCCGAGTTGCAGACCGTGCCGTTCAGTCGGATTCCGGTGTATGGCGATTCCCTGGATGACATCGCGGGCATCCTCTACGTACGGGACGCCTATCAGGCCCTGATCTCCGGCCAGCGGGACGTCACGCTCGGGCGATTGGCTCGGGAGGCGCTCTTCGTTCCGGCCACCGTTGTGTTGAGTCAGCTCCTGGCCGAGTTCCAGGCGCGGCGGATCCACGCCGGTGTCGTGGTGGACGAGCATGGGGGAACGGACGGACTCATCACGCTGGAAGACATCCTGGAGGAGCTGGTCGGCGAAATCGTCGACGAGACCGACGTTCCGGCGGAAGCGTTTCAGCGGGCGGGCCGGGACTCGATCATCGTGGAGGGTGGGGTGGACCTCCGCGAGATCAACCACTTCTTCAACTGCAGTCTCCCAGTGCTGGAGCACCGGTCGCTGAACGGCTATCTCATGCAGGCATTCGGAAAGGTGCCGGACCCCGGGGATTCCGTGGAGGCGGAGGGCCTCAGGATCGAGGTGATCAGTGCCAGCGACACGCAGGTCACGAGGGCCCGCGTGACCCGGCTTCGAGAAGAGAACAGCGGCGAAGAGGACGCGACGGTCTGACCGCTAGGCGCCGAAGACCGTGTTGCTGTACCAGTCCACGAGCATTTCCCCGAAAAGGAAGGCGATGGCGGCGCCCAGGCTCAGGAAGACGCCGAACGGGACCTCCTTCTTCGTCTTCAGGCTGATGGGCGCGAAGACGATCGTCCCGGCCAGCGCCCCGAGGAAGATCGTCAGCATCGCGCCAGCCGGGCCGAGAAAAGCGCCGACCATGGCCATCATTTTGATGTCTCCCCCGCCCATCGCGGGCTTCTTGAACACCCATTCCCCCGCGACGCCGACCGCCAGGAGCACCCCGAATCCCAGCGCCGCGCCCATGAGCGAGGTCAGGATGGACGGAGGCCCGGGCAGCAGCGCGAGAGCCAGGCCGGCGCCCAGGCCCCCAAGGCTGAGGGCGTCTGGTATCAGGTAGTGCCGGGCGTCGATCACCGAGATGGTCAGTAGGAGACTGAAGAGAATCGAGCCCTGGAGGGCGCGCCACGTGGGCCCGAAGGCCAGGGCCATTCCCAGCCACAGCAGGGCGACCAGCAGCTCGACCGCGGGATACTGGATGGAGATGGGCTGACGACACTGCCTGCACTTGCCGCGGAGCAGCAGCCAGCTCAAAAGCGGGATGTTGTCGTACCAGGCGATCCGACCACCACAGCGGGGGCAGTGCGAGCGCGGCCTGACGAGGCTTTGCCCCTCCGGTAGGCGGCCGATGCACACGTTCATGAAGGAACCCACGGACGCCCCCAGGAACGCGGCGTAGATCAGAAACACGATGTGTACGTTCTGGGGCATTCAGCCTCCGAACAATCGGTCCATGAGTATGGCGCCGGCGACCGCGGCATTGAGCGACTCCACGGCTCCTTTCATCGGAATCGCCACTGCCCGATCGGCGGCTTCGCGCATCGCCGCGGATACGCCACTCGTCTCGTTCCCGAGCACCAGCGCCACACGATCAGGCGCCGGGGCCGACCTCCCAACGGGCTCGCCATCCGCGGCGGCCACCCACACGTCTGCTCCTTCTTCGCGCAGCCATCGGAGCAGGACCGCCGGATCCACCTCCAGTACGGGCACCCGCAGCGAGGATCCCGCGGCGGCCCGGACCACCTTTGGACTCCACGGATCCGCCGTCCCCGGAAGCGTTACAACAGCGGTCATGTCCATGGCCTCCGCGGCGCGAACCAGGGTGCCGACGTTGCCAGGATCCCCGATCCCGTCGAGGGCCAGCACCCTGGAAGCGGCCACCTGCCCGAGGTCCCATCCGGGCTGCGGCGCCGTGGCGATCCAGCCCTGCGGCGACACCGTGTCCGCGTGTCTCCGCAACTCCTCCTCGCTTACCTGCTCCGCCGGGGCGCCCGACCGCGCCACGAGCTCGAGAAGACGCCGACCTGCTGGCTCGGCGACGGCGGCCTCTGTATATAGCACCAGCGTCACGGGCAGTTCGGCGCGCAGCAGCTCACCGAGGACTCGCGGCCCCTCGACCAGGAATTCGCCGCTGGCGCGCCGCTCCTTGCTCCTACGGAGTGCTCGGACTCGCTTGCTCTGGCTCAGGCTGGGCATAGCTGATCAATGTGAACCGGGCGTCGCCGCGACGAAAGCGGTGACGCGCAGGCGGAAGCACCTCGATGACATCGCACCGTCGGAAGAAGCCCGTAGCCCTGACGATCGCCGGCAGCGACTCCGGTGGCGGGGCCGGAATCCAGGCCGATCTCAAGACCTTCCAGGCATTCGGAGTGTTCGGCACGTCGGCGGTCACGGCGGTGACAGCCCAGAACACGGTCGGGGTGCACGCGGTGCACGTGCTGCCGCCGGAGCTGGTCCACCGGCAGATCCAGGTCGTCTGCGAAGACCTGGACCCCGCCGCCTGCAAGTCGGGGATGCTGGCCGACGCTCCGACCATCGAAGCCGTGGCCCGGGGCCTGAACGAGGCCGCCATCCCCCACTACGTGCTCGATCCCGTGATGGTAGCGAGCAGCGGCGACCCCCTCCTCCGTGAGGACGCGATCGGCGCTCTCCGCGAGACCTTGTTGCCGCTCGCTAGCCTGGTCACGCCGAATCTCGATGAAGCAGGCCTGCTCACCGGCACGGAGGTCAGGGACGAGACCGGCATGCGCCAGGCCGCCGAATCCCTCGTGAGCGGGGGCTGCAGCGCCGTGCTGATCAAGGGCGGTCATCTGGACGGGGCCGAGGTGGTGGACCTCCTGTACGACGGGTCCACCTGGCGCGAGTGGAGGGCGGCGAAGCTGGCTGCGGGAGATGCCCACGGAACGGGCTGCACGCTGTCCGCCGCCATCGCGGCTGGACTCGCCATCGGACGGCCTCTCGGCGACGCGGTGGATCGGGCGCTCGCCTACACGCGCCGGGCGCTCACGAACGCGCCGCGTCTCGGGGCAGGCAGCACGCCGCTCGACCACCGGGCGGCGACGTGACCCGGACCTAGTCGCCCAGAACCGGCTCGATTCGCTCGACGACCTTGCGGACCAGGGCCCTGAATCTCCCTCCCACGCGAACGGTCGTCTCCATGACCTCATCGTGGTGCAGCGGCTGGGCCTGGATGCCGGCGGCGAAGTTGGTCAGGCAGCTGACGCCGAAGCAGCGCACGCCCATGGCGCGGGCCACGATGACTTCGGGCACGGTCGACATCCCGACCGCATCCGCGCCCAGGCGCTCCAGCATCCGGATCTCCGCGGGCGTCTCGTAGCTCGGCCCCAGAAGCCCGGCGTAGACGCCTTCACGCAGCGGGATGTCCTCATCGGCAGCCGCCTGGCGCACCAGCTCGCGAAGGCGTGCGTCGTAGGCTTCGGTCATGTCCGGGAACCTCTCGTCCCCGTCCACCACCGGCCCCATGAGCGGATTCTGGCCCATCAGGTTGAGGTGATCGGTGATCAGCATCAGGTCGCCCGGCTCGAAATCCGCCCGAATGGCCCCGGCCGCGTTGCTCACGAACAGAGCGCGAACACCGAGCGCTGCGAGCACCCGGACCGGCAACGTGGCCGCGGCCGGCGAGTGGCCCTCGTACAGGTGGGCCCTGCCCTTGAGAGCAACGGCGGGCACGCCGGCCAATCGCCCGGCGACCAGCGTTCCCGAGTGCCCGATGACTCCTACAGGCGGCCAGTGCGGAAGCTCCTCGTAGGGAACCCGGACCGCCGGGTCGAACTCGTCACCGAGTGAGCCCAGGCCGGATCCGAGCACGAGTCCGACGACCGGCTGCAGATCCCCGATGCGGGAGCGGACC
>JAMJQR010000103.1 GCA_023554335.1 Candidatus Benthicola marisminoris | reverse complement strand
ACTTCCACGGTGGCCGGGCCGTCGAGGACTCCGTTCAGCGGCTCGATTCTGTGCTGCGCGCCATACAGCGAGTATCGTCCGAAATCGGTGAATCCTCCGTCGCACACCAGGGCAGGGTGGCCGTCCCTCTCCCGCCGGTACAGCACCTTCGTGACGAGCGTTCCGGCGCGGGCGGCGATCGAGCGGCCGGGCTCGTAGCGCACCTCGAGCCCGGTGCCGGCCAGTCGGTCCACCGAGATCCGCACGAGATCAGCCGGCTCGAGATCGGCGCCATCCCCGTCGTACGCGACTCCGAGACCTCCGCCGACGTCCAGCTCGCGCACGGGGTTTCCGGTCGTTTCCAGCTGGCGCACCAGCGACAGCAGCACGTCGATCGCTCCCTCATAGGGCTTCAGCGAATCGAGGCCGGACCCCAGGTGGAAGGCCAGCGTCGTCGGCTCCAACCCATCGGCTGCCGCGAGCGCCGACCAGGCGGCCGAGATCTCACCCGGCCCGAAGCCGAACTTCGCGTCGGTGCGGCCCGTCTCCAGAGAAGGGTGGGCGCCGGCCCGGATACCCGGACGCACGCGGAGGCCGATCCGAACCGGGACACCCGACCGCTCCGCGGCAGCCTCGATGGCCGCCTCCACCTCGTGCATCGCCTGGAGGACGACCAGGTCGAGGCCCTGTCGAATTCCCTCCGCCACCGCTTCAGGAGTCTTGGGAACTCCCCCGAGGACGATTCGGTCCGCCGGGACCCCCGCCGCCATGGCGCGTGCCATCTCGCCGACGGTGGACGCTTCGAAGCCGATGCCGTGCCTGGCGAGCCGGGCCAGGACGCCGAGGTTGTAGTTGGCCTTCACCGCATAGCAGATGTGCGACGGGTCTCCAACCGCCTCGATCCAGCGCCGTACGCCGGCGTCGAGGACCCGTCCGTCGTACACGTAGACGGGCGTGCCCTGCTCGCGTACGATCGCGGCCAGCTGCGCGGAGTCGAGACTCGGTCGGGTCGGAACGGTTGGCATCGTCTTCTGGGTTTCGGGAGGATTCAGCGGCCCGCGGTCGCCTTCACCCGGGAACGAGAATGCGGCCCGCCAGCGGTTCGATCTGGGCCACGATCGGGGTCTCCCCCCTCGGCTCGCCGTCGATCTGCGCGGACACCGGCGGATCGGACTCCACCGTGATCTTCCGGGCCTGCAGGAAGACCATCCGGTCATCTCCCGCGTACCGCTGGAAGACCACCCGGGTCAGCATCGCGGCCATGTCCGGGAGGTGGCGCGGCGAGAAGATCGCGATGTCCAGAAGCCCGTCCTGGAAGGAAGTTCGGGGCGCCACCTTCAGCTCCACGGGCAGTCCTCCCGCGCCGATGATGCCCGCGTTTGCCAGCAGGACCATCGATGCCTCGACCTCGATCTCCTCGTCGTCCGCCACGATGCGGAACTGCGTGCGGCTGGGGGTGACCACGTGCTTCAGTCCGCCGACCAGGTAGGCGAGGACTCCGAGCCGGTTCTTGAGCTCCGAAGTGGCGCTGGCCATCACCTCCGCGTCGAGTCCGGCTCCGGCGATCAGGGCGAAGTACTCGTCGCCGATCCGCCCCAGGTCGATCCGCTCCACCACTCCCTCCACCGCCACGCGTACGCTGTCCTCCAGCGAGACGGGCACACCGAAGTTGAGGGCCAGCTGGTTGCCCGTCCCGAACGGGAGGAGCGCCACGGGCACTTCGCTCCCGGCTGTTCCCCGCAGGGCCAGGGCGATCGTGCCGTCGCCTCCCGCGGCGACCACGGCCTTGCACCCCAACTCGACTGCCGTGCGAACGACCCTCAGACCGTCCTCGACGCTCGTGGACTCCACGATGTCGAAGGGTACGTGGTGAGACGCCATGGCCCCGGCGATCCGGCGGCGAAGCACGTCCCGCTGCCCCCCGGCCGCGTTCGGGTTCAGGAGGACCAGGTAGCGGTCCGAATGCGGAATCGGGTATTCAGACCCCACGCCGGGCGATCTCCTCGAGGCGGCGCACGCGTTCCTCGGTCGGGGGATGGGTACGGAACAGCGAGGTCAGACCTCCTGCTCGCAGTGGATTCACGATCGCCAGGTGGGCCGCACTCGGGTTCACGTCCAGTGGGCGGCGGCGTGCCTGCGCCTCCAGCTTCTGAAGCGCCGACGCCAGCGCCTGTGGGCGTCCGCTGATCTCCGCGCCCACTCGATCGGCCCGGTATTCGCCGGCCCGGCTGATGGCCATCTGGATCAGCATGGCGGCCAGCGGCGCGAGGACGAGCATGAGGAGGCCACCGATCAGCCCGCCCCGGTTCTCGTCTCCGCCGAACCAGAAGCCGATTCGCGCCAGCATGACGACCGCGGCGGAAAGCGTGGCTGCCACCGTGCCGATCAGCATGTCCCGGTTCTTGATGTGGGCCAGCTCGTGCCCGATCACGCCGGCCAGCTCGTCCCTGTCCGCGACCTGCAGCATTCCCTGCGTGACGCACACCGCCGCGTTCTCCGGATTCCGTCCGGTAGCGAAGGCATTGGGCTGCGGTGCGCCGGAGATCGCGATGGCCGGCATCGGGAGCCCGGCCCGCTGCCGCAGCTCGTCGACCATATCGTAGAGTCCGGGAGCCTCTTCCCGCTCGAGCGGACGCGCCCGGTACATGCGCAGCACGACTCGATCCGAGAACCAGTAGGACCCGAAATTGAACAGGGCGGCGAAAGCCAGGGCGATGTACATCGCCGAGCGCCCGCCGAACCAGCCGGCGACGGCCACGAACAGGGCCGTCATAAGGGCCATCAGGCCAAATGTCTTCACGTAGTTCATCGACAACCTCCAGGGACCGGAATGTACAGCTAGAAGTTCCAGTCCCGGAAGAGCATGAGCCCGTAGGTCCGGCGACTGAACGAGCTGAACGAGTATCCGTACGACGCGTATCGCTTGAAGCGGTCCTCCGTAACGAACTCCAGCCGCCACGATCGGGAGAACGACCATTCCAGGCCGAAGCCGGGAAGCTGCCCTCCCAGGGGCTGCGTGGCACGCACGAAGAGATCCGGGGTGAGGTACCGGCCGACCTCGAGCTCTGTTCCGTACAGGAGGCTCGTGGTGCTGCCCGACTCGATCGGTCCCGCCTGCCCGGTGGACCGGATGTCGAAGTAGTCCACCAGCCCCACGCCGCTGACCAGCACCTGTGAGAACTGGTTACTCACCGTTCCGAGAAGGCTCTCGCGCACGAGCGAGGCCGCAAACTCACCGCCTTCGGTCCCGGCCCCGAGGCAGGCCGTGGAGAAGAGCAGGAAGCAGATCTCGTCGGCCGCCGGGAGAGGCGGGTCGCTGGACGTCTGCAGGGTCGGCACGGTGGCCGTGCCACCGATGTCCACGGTGATCGTCACGGGCCCCAGGTCCGACCTCGTCTCGTATTCCGCCTGGATGTCCAGGTTCGGGTCCATTCCCGGGGCCCCCGTGAACGTGATCGTTCCCCCCGCGATCTGGAGCTGCCGTGAATAGAGGCTGGACAGATCGGTGCCGGAGCCCGACACGTAGCGATACTTGCCCCGGGGAAGATTGAGGCTCCCGAACGCGACCAGGTCACCCCGTGCCCGGTCCATCTGGACGTCCAGCGTACCGGCCAGCTCGACCTCCAGTGCGTCGGAGCGGAGCCAGAAGTTCGGGCCGAAGCTGATCTCCGAGTCCATGCGCAGGTTCTGCATGAACGGATTCTGGGCCGACTCGAACAGGCGTTGCTCCATGATCAGGGTGGTATCGATGAGGGCCGTGACCATGGGGTCGCTGAGGTCCACCGCGCGACGTGAGCGCATGAAGCGCTCCGCCCGAAGCTGGCCCTCCGAGATGCGGAAGGCCCCGGTGAGCTCAGGCGACCGATACGATCCGCCGAGGTGTCCCTCTCCATCCAGCAGGAAGCTGGCCAGTCTCCGGTCCATGGCCCGGAACCGGTTCATGTAGAAGTCGAGATCGAAACCCAGGTCGGTCAGCTCGCGGGTGTCGATCGCGCCGCTCACGGTGGCGTTCCCCCCGGCCGACGAGGTCAACCGCCCGGCCTGGACTCCGGCCCGGGTCCCGTCGAACGTCAGAGATGCGGTCACGTCCTCGAACCGGACGCCGAGGTAGGGGACGGTAGCCGCCGCCGATCCCAGCGTCGCTGCGCCCCGCAGGTTCAGGGCCCCCGGCTCTCCCATGAACTCGATCCGGCCGGCCCCGTACCCACTCACGTCCCGGAGGCTCTCGAACGCCAGCTCCAGCGGCTCCATGGGCAGGCTGTCCGCCTCGAGGACCAGGTGCAGCGGATCCGGAGACAACCGGTTCTCGATATCCCTGAGGGCCAAGTTGGTGAGGACCGACCCATCCAGGCGGCCGAGCAGCGTCCCGTTGTCGTGAAGGCCGACGCCCAGGGTCATCCTCCCGTCGGCATAGTCGGCGTCACCTTCCAGCCGCTCGTATCTCAGACCCCGGACGTCTGGATCCGTTACCTCGAACACCAGGGTCCACACCGGGTCATCCGCCGTACCCCGGAGTCGCCCGTCCGCCTCCAGGATTCCCCCGTAGGGCAGCGCCTCATCGGGCGCCAGCAGCACGGAGGAGAGATCCAGGCCCCTGATCGTGGCGTCCAGCCGCAGCGCCCCGCTGTCCGGCACCACGCCCTCCACCTCGAAGCGGGTGCCGTCGGCCCCGGAGAGCCGCAGCCCGGTGGACGCGAACCCCTCGTCGCCCCAGCGAATCTCGGCACGGTCGTCCAGCGACAGACGCTGCCCGCCCAGCGACGCCGCGAACCTCTCCACGTCGAATCGGCGCTCAGCGGCGGTCCAGTCGATCAGAGCGCGCGTATCGAGCTCCAGGTCGGTTCCGCGCCTGGCATACAGGTCCACCTCGCTTCGCGCGGTGTCCTGGCGTACCCACAGGACCTCTGCCGTATCGAGCGTCGTGCCGGCGCCCTGCAGCTGCCAGAGCGTGGCGCTCGCGACCAGCCGGTCGAGGGCCCTGGGATCGTCGATGTCCACCGTGAGAAGCAGGGAGTCGGACCGGAACATTCCGTACTCCACCTCCCGGCCATGCAGCCGTCCGCCGAACGAGAAGTCATGCACGTTGCCATACAGGACGCCCAGCGCCTGGAAGGACCCGGCGAGCGTGTCCGGCGCCTCCGCGATGACGGGCGTCGCACCCGGCGCCTCTTCCTCGTCGCCCGGGAAAGCCGCAAACAGGCCCTCGAGACTGGTGTCCTGGCGTGCCGGGTTCCGTCCTGGAACCACCCACCGATTCCACGAGGCCAAGTTGGGAGCGCTGACGTCGAGAATCAGCGAGCCGCTTGTCTCCTCGGCCAGGCCGAAGCTCCCCCGCCCTCTCACGCGGCCGGCATCCGTCTGGATCGCAAACGTATCCGCCACCGCCAGTCCGTCCGACACCGTGAACCGTAGCAAGCTCGAGTCCACACGCGCCCCCTCCACGAGGGAGCGCAGCACGGTGAGATCGAACGTCGCCTCCAACGTCGCGGGATCGGTGCCGATTCCCTGCACCCTGCCCTCCACAGCCAGGCGCGTGGACGGAGCCTGCTCCACCCACTGCCGTAGCTGGATGTCGCGTGCCGTGAGGCGGGCGTCGTATCGCTTGTCCTCCGACATCAGGTCGAAACGACCGTCGAAGTTCACCAGTCCGCGGGGCGTCCTCATGTCCGCGATCACGCGCAGGTCGGAGAACAGGCCCCGGGCTGTGAGGGGCCCACGAACGTCGCCCACCAGCTCGACGTCGGGGCGAGCGTACGGCTGGAGCGCCGCCAGAGAAAGCGGATCCACGAGGAACTCCACAGTGACTCCGGGCTCCTCTCCGAGAACGACGCTACCGGCGCCGGTGACGTCGGACGTGGCCCCGGAGGGCAGTGACTGCAGCAGATCCGCATCGAAATCGAACCATTGGCCCACGGTCCCGGTGAGCTCGGTGCGGCCCTCGAGTCGCCCGCCCAGGAGGTGGGTGATCCCTACGATTGCGGTCCAGCGCGGCTCGAACTCGAGGAACGTGAGCTCGAGATCCTGCATGTCCCGCGGCTCGATGATCGCCAGGCCGCCCTCGGCCGTCACGAACGACGGTGCCATGGCTTCATCGAGGTCCGTCAGCGTCAGATCGGCCTGGATCTGGAGAAGATCTATGGGCCCGGTTCCGCTGACCGTTCCGGTGATGTAGCCGTCGATCAGCGAGTCCCGGGCCAGGACCTCGTCCACCAGCCGTATGCGCAGCGGCTGCAGGAGCATGTCCAGGCTCTCGAAACGCGGCATGGGTTCGAGCGCCAGCACGAAATTCCCGCGCGCCCGGGAGTCGCCCGACCGCGCGTCGGCCCCGGAGACGTCTACCACGATGACCTCGCCCCGCGTCCACAGGTCGATCCTTGCCGGTCCGCCACCACGTCGAGGCGTCGGAACGGGCAACCACTGCAGGTCGCTGAAGGCGATCGGATCCGCGTCCAGGCCGAACCGGAATTGTTCGGGGTCCGACGGGACGATCCACCCTGAGCCGCTCAGGTCGCTGTCCCCCGTCTGAAGGGCCTCGATCTCGACGGCGATCGTGTCGCGGAAGCTGGCGTTGCCGTCGAACCGCTGCACGTCGAGGGTCTGAGTCACCACGGACGCCGCCGTCTCGAGGCCCGCGGCTTCGACGCGGAAGGGCCGTGCCGGGTCGACGATGCGGAGGAGCGGGAAGCCGCCGGACAGGGAGTCGAGGCGGATCTCCCGCACCCATTGCCCGGGACCCGCGCGGATGACCCGCCACAGCTTGTCGCCGCGCATCCCCTGCGCCACCATCGAGTCGCGCTCCGCCCCCGACAGATCGGCGGCCCACGGTGTCGTGACCCGCAGGGTCCCGCGACGGATCTCGAGATCCGTGAGCAGAACACGGGTGCGGCTCGGCCCACGCAGCGAGTCGGCCGCCGCGACGGAATCCGGATCGATTTCCGCCCGGGGGTCGTCCCCAAAGAGCCGATCGAAGTTCCACGTCCGGTCCTCGGCCTGCAGCAGGGAGACCCGCGCACGCTCGACCGTGACATCGCTGAACCGGTAGGTCCCGACCAGGAACCCGAGTGGATTGTAGCTCACACGCACGCTGTCCAGGGACACGAACGGAGTGCCGTCCGACTCGAGAATCTCGAAGTGCGCCAGGTGCGCTCGCGTCAGCATGTTGCCGCCGATGATCGGACCGACCCGTACATCGCCGTGCACCACATCGGCGAGCAGGATTTCGACCTTGTCAGCCACCACCGACCGCCCAACCACGGTCTGGCTGAGCAGCAGGATGGCTCCGGCGGCGGTCAGGCTGGCGAGGCCCACCAGGACGGCCATGGAGCGGCCGAGAACCTTGATCAAACGCCATATCGGCGTCGGCATGCCGAACGGGCCCTTCAGACCCAGGTCTCGCTCTACCGAGCGTCGGCTGCCGCGTCTCATCGCGGGCCACTCATCAGAACGCCTCGCCGATCGAGAACTGGAGCCGCAGTCGGCGCCAGAGCTCGGTCAGTGCCGAGGGATTGTCGTACGTGAACGGATCGTACGGCACCGGGAAGGGCACCTCCTGGATCGAGCCATCGTCCAGGAGCACGACCACGTCCTTTAGCTTCGTCCCGGTAGGGTTGTACCCGACATCGAGGCGGAGAGGGCCGACCGGACTGCGGAAGCGGACGCCGGCACCGGGCGTGGCAACCAGCGCGGCCCGGTCATCGACCGTCTCCCACACCTGGCCGAAGTCGACGAACGCGGCGATCGACCAGCGCCGCCCGGCCTGGAAGCGGGCCTCCACGCTCCCCTCGAACACGGCGTTCCCGCCCAGCGGACGCTCGTTGTACGTGGTGGGGGGGATGTTCTGGACGCATTCCTCGAAGGTCGCGAAGCCCTCGCAGTCGTCCTCCTCCAGCACGAGCACCGTGGGGCCAAGGAGGTTGAGCCCGAACCCGCGAACACTCTGCGGACCACCCGCGAAGAACCGCTTCTGCGGATGGACGATGGCGTCCGTGGTGATGTCGCCTTCGAAGATGTTGCCCGAATACGGCAGGATCCCACCCGTTCTGAGGTGGACCCCACCCACGATCGTGGGGGACAGTCGCTGAAACGCCGCCCCATCGATCGTTCCGCGCGTGTACTGGTAGTCCGAGAGAGTGAGATCCCCGGCTTGCTCCAGCTCTACGGCCAGGTACCATCCCCTCGTGGCCGCGAACGGGTTGTCCGTGCGGTCGAAGGTCCAGAGGCCCGTGATCGGTGACAGCCACCTCGCGTCGGTCAGCACCTCGATGTCCTCGGGGTCGCACACGCCGTAGTTGACGCAGAAGTAGATGTCCGCGGACTCCTCTGCGAACGAGGTGAGAGCCGGCTGGTAGCCCAGCGTCAGCTGCATGGTGCGCTGGAGACGGCGGCTGAACGAGATCTGGCCACCGACCGCGTTGCGCACGTAGAGATCGGGCACGGTTTCCCGCTCGCCGAAGACGCTCGCGCGCAGGTTGTTGCGCCCATCCGAGAACACGGGCTGCTCGAATCCGACTTCCAGCAAATAGTTGAGCTCCTGGTAGACCGGGTTCGCGCTGACGTCGGTACACGGAAACTCGCCCTGAAGCTCGCTTGCGAGCAGGTTGGAGATTCGGCCCGTGAACCGGAGAATCCTCGCGTCGCCGAGGAAATTGCGATACGTGAGGCTGGCCTGAGCCTGCACGCACTCATCCGTCTGAAGGCCGGCACCCGCCTGGATCGATCGCTTCGGCGCCGGCGCGACCTCGACACGGAGGTCGATCAGCGTGTCCGTGTCGGCTCGCGGCTCCGACGCGATGTTCGCCCAGCGAAGTGCCTGCAGGCCATACAGACTTCGCTGACTCTCGACGATCCGGTCCTCCTGGAACCAGTCGCCCGATCGGAAGCGCAGCAGCTCGCTGATGACCCCGTCGCCCACCTCGCCCGAACCCACGATCCTCACTTCACCCACGCGCACCCGCGGGCCCTCCACCACCCGGAGGATCACGTCGGCCTGGCGGGTGTCCGTGGGGATGAAGTACTCGCGGAGGACCTGGGCCTGGACGTAGCCGTCCTTGCGCAGGCGCTCGGCGAGTCGTCGCTCGGCATCGCCCAGGGTCACCAGGTCGAGGCGGTCACCGACCGTGATCGGCAGGTCCTGGCTCACGGCCGCCGAGTCCAGTAGATCCTCGGCACCGCTCACTTCCAGCGTGCGGATGCGGGTGGGCTCTCCTTCCACCACGTCGAACTGAATTCGAACCCGATCCTCCACGCGGGTGACCGTCGTGTCGACGGTGGCCGACCGGAACCCTCGCTGCCGGTAGTAAAGCCGGAGCCGAAGCACGTCCAGCGGGAGCTCTCCCTCATCCAGGTACTCCCGGATGTGGGCCACGCCCCAGTCGGTCAGCGGACAGAGCGGAAACGGGAATACGAACAGGAAGGTGCGACAACGCGTCGCGGCGGTGAGGATGGCGTCTTCCAGATCGCCGTCCGAGAACGCGGAGTTGCCCTCGAAGGCAATGTCCACGACCTCGGGGTCGGCAAAGGTCTGGCCGGCGGCGTCACGCGAGCCCGTCGCGATCAGAGCGACGCCCACCGCGATCGCTCGCCAGGCCATCTTCACTTCCGGGAAGTCCCCTTGGATTCGGGTCCGAGACGCTGCATGAGCCAGACGCCGAGCCCGATCAATCCGATGCTGATGATCTGGGCCAGCGAGAGCGCGCCGAAGAAACGGTCATCCTTGGCCCGGAAGAACTCGACGAACAGGCGCTCCGCACCGGCCAGAACCAGCCAGAGCGAGAACAGCCAGCCGGCCTTTCGGTCGCGGAACCGCAGGCGCCACAGCACGAAGAAGATCACAAGCGATATGGCCACCTCGAACAGCTGGGTGGGATAGACCGCCAGCACCTGCTCATCAGGAATCTCGGCGGGAACGTCGACGCCGAACCCACGCCGCAGGTTTCCGGCCGTCGACGGCGGCGCCCCGTTGGGGAACTTGACGCCGACCCAGCTGTCGGTGGGGCGCCCGTAGTCGTCTCCGACGAGGAAGCAGCCCACCCGGCCCAGGGCGTACGACAGCGCTAGACCGGGCGCCACCACGTCCGCCATTTCGGCGACGGTCTGGCCCGCCCGCCGGATCATCCAGATGACGCCGAGCGAACCTCCGATCAGCCCGCCGTACCAAACCAGCCCCGATCGGCTGGTGAGCATTCCGATCGGATCGCGCACGGTGAGCGGCCAGTTGAGCAGGAGGTAGTAGAGCTTGGCGCCAAGTATCCCGCCCACGAGGGCACCGAGCAGAATGTCCCCCGCCAGGTGCTCGTCCTTCCCCCGTCGCTTCAGCTCGACCCGAATGACCTGGTAGCCGCCCAGAAAGGCGATGGCCATCATGACGCCGAACGAAGTGATCGTGAACTGCCCCACGACCGGGAGGTTCAGCGTGAAGAGTTCGGGATACATGTCACTCCGTTCGTTCGCGATCCACGAGACCGGGAAAAGAAAGTCCCGGGTCCGCGTTCAGGTCCAGGCCGTGGGCTTCGCCCGCCGTCAGCCGGTGCTCCGCCAGTCGGGCCACCATCGCCGCGTTGTCCGTCGAGAGCCTGGGCGAAGGCGCGAACAGCTCGCCGGTCGGCACCAGGGCTTCCGTGAGCCGCTCCCGGAGCGGGCCGTTCCGGGCCACGCCGCCGCCCAGAAGGACCCGACGACAACCCGTGTGCTCCACGGCCCGCATCGTCTTGGCCACGAGGACGTCGACCACGGCTTCCTGGAACTCTGCGGCCAGGTCCGCCCGGGACGCTTCCATGTCCGTTCCGGCGGCATTCGCCTCGACCTCCGCCACCAGCAGAGACACGGCCGTCTTGAGGCCGCTGAACGAAAAATCGAAGTACGCGGCGTCTCTCGGCCCGTCTCTCTTCGAAAGCATGGGGCGGGGAAGCCGATACCTCCCGGCCTTTCCCCGCCGGGCCAACTTCTCGATCTGCGGCCCTCCCGGAAAGCCCAGACCCAGGCGGCGCGCCACCTTGTCGAAGGCTTCACCCACCGCATCGTCCCTCGTCGCCCCGAGAAGCCGGTACTCCCCCCAGCGCGGAGCGTGCAGAAGCAGCGTGTGTCCGCCGGATACGAGGAGGGCCACGAACGGAGGCGTCGCACCGCTCGACTCCAGGGAGTTGGCGTAGAGGTGCGCCTCCATGTGGTGCACCCCTACGATCGGCAGGCCCAGCGGGTAGGCGAAGCCCTTCGCCCAGTTCAATCCTACCAGAAGCGCCCCCACGAGCCCCGGACCGGCGGTGACTCCGACGCCGCGCAGGTCCTTCGGCTCGATCCCCGCCTCCTCGAGCGCACCGGCCACGACCCCGTCGATGTGGGCCAGGTGCTGGCGCGCGGCGATCTCCGGCACCACCCCACCGTACAGGGCGTGTGCGTCCTGGGAGAGAATCACGTGGCCGAGGACCTCGCCGTCCGCCACGACGGCCGCGGACGTCTCGTCGCAGGACGACTCGATCCCGAGGACGGGTCCGCCCCGGAAGCTCATCCTTCAGGGCCCTTCCGGCCGGACCGTAACCTTTTCGGGACGGGCGGAGGCCGAAACGAAGCCCCCCGCGGTCAGCTCCATCTCCACGGGGGCGAGCTCCGGGCCGGCGGGCACGGCGTCCACCCGGACCGTCGCCCAGGACACGGAATCCAGCTGACGGCGCACCGCGGCTGCCGCACCGCGCACCACCACGTCCACCGAGTCCGGCTGGACCCGGATCCGTTCAGCCGCGTCACCCACGGTCCGGATCGGGAGGCGGACCTCGCGGACGACCAGTGAGTCCACGGGCACGGTCACCAGGACGCTCGGGGGATCGATCTCCACACCCCTCGCGCCGGCCGGCACGGCCAGCGGCAGGTCCCGCATGACCGCGTGCTGAAGGTCCTCGAGCGAGACCCGGTGCGTGGCGATCTGCCGAATGGACTCGATCTGGGATTCGCCTCCCCGGACGGTGACGCTGTCCGGCTCGACGAGCAGCGGTCGCATGACCGTGAAGCCCATGGCGGGAACGGTGGCCAGGTCCGCGATCACCGGCACTCGGCGCTCAGCCAGTCTCTCGAGCCGGAGCTCGATGGAGGTGGGAACGACCAGCGTAGCGCGCACGCCGAGCTCTCGATCGTACACGACCTGGTCGGGATCGAGCGTGAGGCGCATCACCGGGCCCGTGACTTCACCGATGCCCACTCGCACCTCGGGATCATCACCGATCAGTGCGAGAAGGTCGCGATTGCGTCCCTGGAACGTGACCGCCACGGCGTCCGGTCCCTCCAGGAGTACCCACGCCGAGTCCTGGACGTCAATCACCAGGCGGGAGATCACCTCCTGCGACTGCCGCTCGCCCGCGGTCAGATCGAGCCACAGGAGAAACACGATGAATACGGCCGCCAGCTTGTACAGCCAGTGGTCCCGGAGCAGCGACTCCCAGTTCACGAAATGACCGCCTCGCTCAACTGTCCGGCCGCTCGTTTTCGTACCATCTTCGCGTCGGGTCCACCCGATTCACGTCACCTGCGACCCGGACCTCTACACCGCCCCCCTCGCGCAGGCTGTAGCCCGCCGGCGGGTACTGTCCCACGATGCGACCGGGCGCCTCCAGCGCTCCCGGGTCATACGTGATGGCCCCGAGCTCGAGTCCGGCAGCGGACAGGGCGGCTTCCGCATCATCTACGTGCCTCCCCACCAGCTCGGGGACCTGAACTACGGGCCGCCCCCCGCTCACGACCAGTACGATCTCAGCCGGCACCGCGAGCTCGGTGCCCGCCTCCGGACGGGTTTCCACGGCCCGGCCCGCTTCCAGCGTGTGAATGATCTCCTCGACGGAGACCTGGTATCCCAGCCGTTCGAGGACGATCACCGCCTGGCGATCCGACAGGCCCGACACGTCGGGCAGAACGTGCAACTCCGGACCCCGACTGAGCGACACGTACACGGGAGCGCCCGGACGTGCGTACTGCCCGGGAAGCGGATCCTGAGCGAGGACTGCGCCCTCCGGAGCCTGATGGTGTGTGATGCCGGAGCGCACCGTGTACTCGAGACCCACCCGCTCCAGCCGTCCCTGCGCCTCGTCCTCCGTCAGGCCCACCAGCTCCGGCACCTGCACGACGGACGCATCCTCCGCGGGGGTGCCTCCCGGGAAGACCCACTGGGCCGCCGCCAGGTAGCCGCCCCCGAAAAAGGCCGCGACCACGGCCGCGGAGATAAGCCAGCGGCCCCAGCTTCGTCCTTCCTTGACCGAAGTCTGCGCGGGCTCCGCTTCCGATCCGGCCGCGAACAGCTCGGTAAGGGTCGGTGCCCGGGGCGGGGCGGCCGAGGCGGCCGTGCCCTCGGGCAGCTGAGCCCCATCTTCGGTGTCCGCGGACGGTGTCTCGCGTGGCGGATCCCCGCCCCGTCCGCCGCCCTTCGCCCCACGTCCCCCACCCAGCCCGCGGCGCCGCTTGTAGCTCATCCTGTCAGTCTCCCATGTCCGGGCCGCTCACCCTGCGCAGGCGGCTCGCGAACGCTCCGTCCGAGTCCCATAACCACGGCAGCACCCGCAGGTCGCCGTTCTCATCCGTCGATCCCTCCCGGACCCAGCGTGGGTCCGGTGGTTCCCTCTCGAAATCCCGGTGCCGCTTCAGAAGACGATCCACCTGCTCCTCGTTTTCCTCCGCCTCCAGCGAGCACGTGGCATACACGAGAAGCCCGCCCGGGCGCACGATACCGGCGGCGGCGTCCAGAAGCTCTCGCTGCAGCTCCACCAGCGACCGAAGACGCTGCGGGTCGAGGCGCCAGCGGGCATCGGGACGGCGCCGCAGTACTCCCGTGCCCGTGCACGGCGCGTCCAGCAACACCGTGGCCGCATCCCGAACGGCCGGGGCTCGCCCGTCCATGGTGACGAGACCTGGCCGGACACCGAGACGATCGGCCGCCTCGCGAACCCGCGACAGCCTCCGGCGGCTCACATCGGCGGCCACCAGGAGCCGTCCCGCTCCAGCCGCCTTCGCCAGGCCCATCGCCTTCCCGCCGGGCGCCGAGCACAGGTCCACGATCGGCCCATCGATCGCCTCACCCACGTAGTCTACCACGGCGGCGGCGGCGGGGTCCTGCACGACCGCCGGAAGGCTGCCGAGCGCTTCCTCCGGTTCGCCCTCGACGATCCGAAACACGCCTCGCCAGCCGGCCTCGCGGACCAGCCGAACGCCGGGCGTCGGTTCCAGTTCCATGCCCGTTTCCGTCGCACCGTCATACAGCCGAAGGGTCACGGGGGGCGCCCGGTTATCATTCTCAACCAGACGACGAACCGAGGCAAGCGGCCAGCGCTCCAGCCACCGGCGGACGAGCCACTCCGGGTGCGATCCCCAGGCGGTCAGGTATCGGATCGGCTCCGCAGCCGGGTCACCGAACAGGGCTTCGCTGCGAGGGTCGCGGGCGGCTCGGCGGAGCACGGCGTTGGTCAGACCGGCGAACCGCGCGGGCGCGGTTTCCTTGACGCCACGCACCACCTGGTCCACGGCCGCGTGGTCCGGCACCCGCATCTCGCGGAGCTGGTACAGTCCGAGACGCAGCCACTGGAGGACCCGCGAGTCCACGCGCCGAATGGGCTGGTCGAGAAGACCGGCCAGCTCCGTGTCGAGGCGGTTTCGCAACCGGATCGACCCGTACGCCATCTCCACCGCGAGCCGGCGATCGGCGGGCGCGAGGCCGGCGAGCCGTCTCGCGGCGGCGCGGTCCGCGAACTCCCCCCGATCCACGTCGCAGAGGATGTGGAACGCCGCGAGACGCGGGTCGATCCCCGTCGTCGCCGGCGCGGAAGTCAATCCAGCATGCCCGTGGACGGGCTGGAGGGTACCGCCCACTCTCTCTTCGGCATCCGTCCGGCGAGCCACGCGGCCCTTCCCGCCTGGACCGCCTGTCGCATCGCCCAGGCCATCAGCACCGGATCCTCCGCCGCGGCGAGGGCCGTGTTCATGAGAATCCCGTCCACGCCCTGCTCCATGGTCGCGCACGCGTCGGAAGCCGTGCCGACCCCCGCGTCCACTATGACCGGCACGTCGAGCCGGGCCTTCAGAAGCCGGATGTTGAGGGGGTTCAGCAATCCCAGACCGCTGCCGATCGGGGAGGCCAGCGGCATGACCGCCGCCGCCCCCGCGTCCTGAAGCTTCAGCGCGGTGATCAGATCGTCGTTCGTGTACGGAAGGACGGTGAAGCCCTCGGCCACCAGGGTCCGGGTCGCCGCGAGGAGCGCCTCCGTGTCGGGCAGGAGTGTTTCCTGGTCTCCGATCACTTCCAGTTTGACCCAGCTGCTGAGCCCCGCTTCCCTGCCCAACCGCGCATATCGCACCGCGTCTTCTTCCGTGTAGCACCCCGCCGTGTTGGGCAGCAGGAAGAACTCGTCCCGGTCCAGGTGGTGGAGCAGGCTCTCTTCCTTCGTGGCATCCAGATCCACCCGGCGTACGGCCACCGTGACCATCTCGGCGCCGGAAGCGCGAAGCGCGGCTACGGTCTGCTCGGCGTCACGGTACTTTCCGGTGCCGACGATCAGGCGCGAGCTGAATTCCGTTTCGCCGATGCGCAGGGGGGCCGGGTCGGCCGGTGAGATGTCGTTGCTGTTCGGGTTCATTTCCTGTCTCTATGTCCTTTTCGATTTAACCGCCGCCCACGAAGTGGACGATCTCCACTTGATCCCCATCCGCCAGCGCCACGTCGTCGATCTCGTCTCGCCGTACGATCCGCCGGTTCAGCTCGACCACCACCAGGCGCGGATCGAGTTCGAGGTCCTCCAGGAGGCCGGCGATGGATCTCCCGTCCGCCACCTCGCGACGCTTTCCGTTGATTTCCAGGTTCATCATGATCGCACTCGTTCTGCCTGCGTCCGCTCGATCAGGCGGAGCGCTTCACCCGCCGGATCCGGTGCTTCCCAGACCGCGCGCACCACCGCGAGGCCCGCCGCGCCGGCCTCGAGGACTCGATCCGCGTTGTGGCGGTCGATGCCCCCGATTCCGATCACCGGCACGCCCGCGCGCGCGCAGGCCGTAACCAGCTCCGGTCCGGCCGGCGGCCGACCTGGATGCGTGGCCGTCTCGAAAATCGATCCCGCCACCAGGTAGTCGGCTCCCTGGCGAGCGGCATCCCGCGCCTGCGCCTCCGAGTGTACGGAAGCCCCGAGGGCCAGCTGCCGCCCGGCGACCGATCGCGCCGCCGGCAGGGGCAGCGAACCCGTCCCCAGCTGCGCCGCGTCGGCACCGGCGGCCAGCGCGATGTCCAACCTGCCGTTCACCACCAGCCAGGCACCGGCCGGACGCGCCGCCGCCGCAAGCAGATCGGCCAGCCGGTGGAACTCGCGCCCGGTCGAACCACGAAGCCGAAGATGAAGCGCCAGCCTCTCGCCCCCGGCCCTCAAGAGAGCTTCCGCGTCTCGCTCGAAGCCCGGAGAGGCGGCCACATCGTCGGTTGCCACCACGTGAAGGAAGGGGAGCTTCACTCGAACGACTGACCCTCCGACACGCCCCGCCCGTTGATCCAGGCCTCCGACGCCATCCGGGGCCGGCCGGCCGGTTTCACCTCGCCGATCCGAAGCGCTCCGGCGCCGGTAGCCACGAGCAGACCGTCCCTCGTATCCGCCGTCAGTACCATTCCGGGGGGGCCGTCATCACGTGACGGCTCGATCTCCGGGTGAAAGACCTGGATGGACCGGTCCTCGTGCGTGGTCCAGGCCCCGGGCCAGGGATCGCAGCCGCGGATCCACCGGTCCAGCTCCGCCGCCGGAAGTCGCCAGTCCAGCCGCGCGGCGGCCCGGCTCATCTTGGGCGCGTACGTCGCGTGCTCGTGAACCTGGGGCTCTTCGCTCAGCGTACCCGCTTCCATCTGCGCCAGAGCCTCGACCAGGGCCGTGGCCCCGATCTCCGAGAGCATCTCATACAGCTCTCCCGCCGTAAGGTCCGGATCCAGCTCCACGGCGACCCGATAGAGCACGGGACCGGCGTCCAGCTCCCGCACCATCCGCATGATCGTCACACCCGAGTGCTCGTGTCCACGGATGATGGCCCAGTTGACCGGCGCGGCGCCGCGCAGCTCCGGAAGCAGCGATGCGTGGACGTTCACGGATCCGCGACCGGGGAGCTCCAACACTTCCTCGGTAAGGATCTCGCCATACGCCGCCACGACGGACACCTCGGGCTTGAGGGCTCGCAGCTCTGTCAGGAACTCTTCGCCGCGCGGCTTGTCGGGCTGAAGAACGGGGATTCCCTCTTCGAGCGCCACGGACTTGATCGCTCCCGGCCGCAGCGCGCGCCCCCGGCCCGCGGGCCGGTCCGGCTGCGTCACCACGGCCACCACGACGTGTCCCTCTTCCTGGAGGGCGCGCAGGGACGGCACGCCGAAGTCGGGTGTGCCCCAGAATAGGATTCTCATTCCATGTCCCCGTCGATTCGCGGATCGAGTCCCGGGGTCGCGGCTATCGCCTGGACCCCTCCGTCTTCGACCACTTCTTGAGCAGCATGCGTCGCTTCAGCGGACTCACCCGGTCGATGAACAGCACGCCATCCAGGTGATCGTTTTCGTGCTGAAGACAGCGGCTCAACAGTCCTTCAGCCTCCAGCCGCACCGGTGCTCCGTCCCGGTCGAGACCTTCGATCACGACACGGTCCATTCGCTCGACGACCTCTTCGAGCCCCGGAATGCTGAGGCAGCCTTCGACTTCACGCTGGGTGCCGGTCGCATCCACGATTCGCGGGTTGACCAGCACTCCCGGTTCGACGTCCTCGTCGCGGACATCGTAGACGAAGACGCGCAGCGGTATGCCGATCTGGGGCGCGGCCAGGCCGATGCCATCCTGCTCGTACATCGTCTCGATGAGGTCATCCACCAGGGACCGGATCTCCTCGTCCACCGCCTCGACCTCGCGGCATACCTCCCTGAGAACGGGATCTCCCAGATACCGGACCTCGCGTACGCTCATCGGGGTGGCGTCAGCCATCCTGCGCGGGGCCGGCCTTGCGTCCGACCTTCGCACGTTCGATCTCGACGCGCGTGTCTTCCGCCGTCTTGATGGTGACCCGGTCGTCCGTCAGGTGAATGATCTTCCCTACGATTCCGCCGATCGTGACGACCTCGTCCCCACGCGAGAGGGTCTTGACCATCTCGTCGTGCGCCTTCTGCTGCTTGCGCTGCGGCCGGATGAGCAGGAAGTAGAAGATCAGGAATATGGCACCGAACATGAAGACCGTCCCGAACGGATTCGGGGCGGCCGGCTGGGCCTGAAGCAGTGTGAGGATCAGCACGTTTTCGTCTCCTGGACTCCGGATCCGCCTTTGTCGGGTCCGGCTTCCCGTTGGTCAGTGGGCTGGTTCAGCCTGATAACTTAACGTCTCCGGAACGGTATCGCTCCAGCCACGCATCGGCCCACGAGTCGAATTCACCCGCCAATACGGCCTCGCGAGCCTCTCCCGCCAGATCGATCAGAAACGCGAGATTGTGGAGCGACAGGAGCCGCAGTCCCAGCAGTTCGTCGGCCACGAACAGATGGCGCAGATATGCCCGGGTGTAGTTCCGGCAGCACTCGCACCGGCACTCCCGGTCCAGCGGGCCCGGATCCCGCGCGAGTCCGGCTCGTTTCACGTTCAGTCGACCGTTCCGGGTGAACGCCGTTCCATTGCGTCCGTTCCGCGTGGGCGCCACGCAGTCGAACATGTCCACGCCGCGGCGGACCGCCTCCACGAGATCCTCGGGGTAGCCGACGCCCATCAGGTAGCGCGGCAGCGAGGGCGGCATCTCGGGCTCCAGGACGTCCAGCATCTCCAGCGTGACCCGCTTCGGCTCGCCGACCGAGAGCCCGCCGATGCCGATTCCGGGCCAGTCCCCCAGCGCGAGCGTCCGCTGCAGAGACTCGATCCTCAGGTCCCCGAAGGAGGCGCCCTGCACGATGGGAAACAGGAGGCCCGGCCCGCTGCCAGCCTCGTCGAGCTCCGCATGGCGGACCCGGCACCGCTCCAGCCACAGGATCGTGCGGTCGAGGGCCTCACGAGCCGCCGTCCGGTCCGCCTGCCCCGGAGGGCACTCGTCCAGGGCCATCATGATGTCGGAACCGAGCACTTCCTGGATCTCGACCGCCCGCTCCGGAGTCAGAAGGTGTCGTGAGCCGTCGATGTGGCTCTGAAACGTGACGCCCTCGTCCTCGACTCGATTGATGCGGGCGAGCGAGAAGACCTGGAACCCGCCGCTGTCGGTGAGGATCGGACGCTCCCAGTGCATGAAGCGGTGCAGGCCGCCCATCTCCGACATGACCTCCGTGCCGGGGCGGAGGTAGAGATGGTAGGTGTTGGCCAGGATGATCCGCGAGCCTACGGCGTCCAGGTCTTCCGGGGTGAGCGACTTCACCGTCCCCTGGGTGCCCACGGGCATGAAGCACGGGGTGGGGACGTCACCGCGGGCCAGGTGCAGTCGCCCGGCCCGTGCCCGCCCGTCCGTACCCTCGATCTCGAACGTGCCGTCGTGTTCGTTCATCTCACGTCACCAGCATCGCGTCGCCATACGAGTAGAACCGGTACCGCCGATCTACGGCGTGCCGGTAGGCCTGGAGCACCCGCTCCCTTCCCGCCAGGGCCGAGACCAGCATGAGCAGGCTGGACCGGGGCAGGTGGAAGTTCGTCAGCATCCCATCCACCGCTCGAAATCGATAGGGCGGGCGGATGAACAGGTCGGTCCACCCCTCGCCTGCCGCGAACGAGCCATCCGACCCGGCCACCGTCTCCAGGGTCCGGGCGGACGTGGTGCCCACGGCCCACACGCGTCGCCCGCCGGAGCGGGTGCGGTTGAGCAGACGCGCGGCCGCTTCCGACAGCGAGTAGCGCTCCGCGTGCATCTTGTGCTCGTCGACCCGCTCGGCGTCCACGGGGCGGAAGGTCCCGACACCCACATGCAGAGTGACCCGGACCAGGCTGACGCCGAGGGCCTCCACCTGCTCCAGCAGCGCCGGCGTGAAGTGGAGCCCGGCCGTCGGAGCCGCCACGCTGCCCCGCTCCCGCGCGTATACCGTCTGGTACCGCTGGCGGTCCGAGGCCTCGCCGGGGCGCCGTATGTACGGCGGAAGAGGCATCTCGCCGTACCGTTCGACGAGCTGCCAGGGATCCCCCGTCCCTTCCAGTCTCACGCGCCGGCTTCCGTCTTCGAACGAGTCCTCCACTACCACCCGGAGTCCGTCCCCGACCTCCACCTCCCGCCCGGGCTTGAGCTTCCCACCGGGCTTGACCAGCGCCTGCCACAGCCTGGCCTCCGGGTCCTCGGACAGCGGGCGCAGGAGGAGCACTTCCACGCGGGCGCCGGTCGGCTTGCGTCCGCGCAGCCGGGCCGGAAAGACCCGCGTATCGTTGACCACCAGCGAGTCGCCCTCCGCCAGGTATTCGAGAAGGTCCGGGAAGTGGCGGTCACGGATGTCGCCCGTGGACCGATCGAGGACCAGCAGGCGGCTCTCGTCCCTCCGCCCGGCGGGGTGACTCGCGATGAGGTCCTCGGGAAGCGGGTAGTCGAAGTCGGCCGTCAGCAGGGCGGGTCCGGCTTCAGCCGTCATCTCCGAACAACCCCCCCTGGGCGGCCTCGCCGTCCGAGGGCAGCGCATACCCGAACCGCTGGAACGCCCTCGGCGTGGCCACCCGGCCCCGGGCCGTGCGGTGGAGATACCCGTTCTGGATGAGGTACGGCTCGTACACCTCCTCCAGTGTGTTGGCGTCCTCCCCCACGGCCACGGCGAGCGAGCCCAGCCCCACGGGACCGCCGCCGAAGTTCTCGATGATCGCGCGCAGCACCCGGGCGTCCATCTCGTCCAGGCCGTACTCGTCCACGTTCAGCATCTCCAGCGCGCCGCGCGCGGTCTCTCCGTCGATGTTTCCATCGGACTTGACCTGCGCGAAATCCCGAACCCGGCGGAGGAGGCGGTTGGCGATGCGCGGGGTGCCGCGCGAGCGGCGGGCGATCTCGGACGCGCCGTCCTGGTCCACGGAAACCCCGAAGATGTCCGCTGAGCGCTCGACGATTTGCTGCAGCTCCTCGGCCGGATAGTAGTTGAGGCGTTCGATCACGCCGAACCGGGCGCGCATCGGAGCGGTGAGCAGCCCGAACCGGGTCGTCGCCCCGACGAGGGTGAACCGCTCGATCTTCATGGACACGGTCTGCGCCCGGGCGCCCTCGCTGAGGCGGATCTCGATCCGGTAGTCCTCCATCGCGGGATAGAGGTACTCCTCGATCACCGGCCGCAGCCGGTGGATCTCGTCGATGAAGAGGATGTCGCCGTGATCGAGATTGGTGAGCAGCCCGGCCAGGTCCCCCGGCTTCTCCAGCACGGGACCCGAAGTGATCTTGATGTTCACGTCGAGCTCGCGGGCCATGAGGATGGCCAGCGTGGTCTTGCCCAGTCCCGGAGGGCCGAAGAACAGCACGTGATCCAGGGCCTCCTGCCGCTGCAGGGCGGCCTGGATGTACACGTCGAGCGCGTCCTTGACCTTCTCCTGGCCGACGAACTCCGAGAGCCGATCCGGCCGGAGGGAACGCTCCTGCCCGGCCTCGCCGTCCAGCGGCTCGGGAGTCGTGACTTCGACGCGTTCGGACATCGGGCTCTCCGCGGTCGCCGCTACAGGTGCCGCAGCGCGGCTCGAATCAACTCCCCGGTCTCGACCTCTCCGTCCAGCTCGCGCCGGGCGGCCCGGAGGGCGCTCTCACTCTCCAGCTGAGAGTAGCCCAGCGCACGAAGCGCTTCCAGGGCCGCCGTCGTCCCGTCGAGGGGTTCGTCGTCGGAGGCCGACCCGGTCGAGACAGCCAGGTCCTCGAGCTTGTCCGCCAGCTCGAGTGCCATTCGCTCCGCCGTCTTCCGGCCCACGCCGCTGACCATCTGAAGCGTCTCGTGACTCCGGCTGCGCAGCGCGCTCACGATCCGTCGGGACGGCAGCGTCCCGAGAATGGCCAGGGCCAGCCGGGGTCCGACGCCGGACGCGCCCTGCAGTCGCAGGAACAGCTCCCGGTCCAGTGCGCTGCCGAACCCGAACAGCTCGAGCGCGTCATCCCTGGAAACCAGGGCGGTATGAAGGTCCATCTCTCCCCCGGGCTCGGGGAGCGTCTCGAACACCCGCGCGGGAACGATGATCTCGTAGCCCACTCCGGCCACCGTCATGACCTCGACCCGATCGGAGCGAACCGCGGCCAGCTCGCCGCGCACCCGGCTGATCATGCCGATGATCCCCGGCGGGCGAGGGGCCCGGTCCCGATGAGGAGGTGGCACAGGGCCGCTGCGCAGCCGTCCGACGCATCCGACGGTCGGGGCGGCTCAGCGAGTCCCAACAGCTTCTGTACCATGAACCCCACCTGTGTCTTGGTCGCCCGTCCGGTACCGACCACCGCCTTCTTGATCTCCGCCGGCGGATACTCCGCCACCACCAGGCCGCTCTCCGCTCCTGCCAGCAGCGCCACGCCGCGGGCATGCGCCAGGACCACGGCCGTGCGGGGGTTCTCGCGATAGAACACCCCCTCGACGGCCATGCAGTCCGGCTGCAGCCGCTCGATCACCGCCTGTATGTCACTGTAGATGTGAAGGAGCCTGACGGCCAGATCGCCCTTCCGGGGCGAGCGGATGACGCCGCACTCGATGAGCCGGCAGTCGGTGCCCCGGCCTTCGATGACGCCGTAGCCGGTGACGGTGGATCCGGGGTCGATCCCGAGTACGCGCACGGAGTGCCTAGCGGTCCCGACGACCGGCGCCGGAGCCGTGGACCGACTCAGCCTTCGAGCGACGCGAACGCTTCGTCATCCACCTCGAAGTTCGAGTAGAGTTTCAGCACGTCGTCCTGCTCTTCCAGCGTGCTCACCAGCCTGAGCAGTCTTTCGGCCTCGCGTCCCTCCACCTTCATGGTCGTGGTCGGAATCAGGGCGAGCTCGGCTTCCTCGAACTCGACTCCCTGCTCGCGCAGTCCGTCCTGGACCACGTGAAAGTCCGCCACCGAGGTGGTCAGAACGTGCACCGTGTCCTCGGTCACCATGTCCTCGGCTCCCGCGCCGAGGGCCGACTCGAGGGCTACCTCCTCGTCGTACCGCTCCGCGTCAAGGTAGATCTGTCCCTTCCGCTCGAACATCCAGGCCACGGACCCGCTCTGGCCGAGGTTGCCTCCGCCCTTGCTCATGATGTGACGGATTTCGGCTACCGTCCGGTTGGTATTGTCCGTCACGCACTCCAGGAAGATGGCGACGCCGCCGGGGCCGTAGCCCTCGTACGTGGTCTCCTCGAACACCATGCCCGGCAACTCGCCCGTGCCCCGTTGAACGGCACGATCGATGTTGGCCTGCGGCATGTTCTCGGCTTTCGCGTTGGCGATCGCCGTCCGTAAACGTGGATTGAAGTTGGGGTCACCCCCGCCCTGGCGGGCCGCTACGGCGAGCTCCCTCCCCATCTTCGAGAATACTCTGCCGCGCGCCTGATCATTGACCGCCTTTTGGCGCTTGATCTGCGACCATTTGCTGTGTCCTGCCAAACGTCTCTACTCCGTCTCTGGGCACCGCGATCAGCGGTGCTCTTCCTCTTTCCTCGCCTCGGACTCCGCGATGATCTTCTGCGTCACATCCGCCGGCGCCGGTTCGTACCCCGCCAGGTCCCTCGCATGCGCGCCCTTCCCCTGCGTGAGGGAACGCAGCGCCGTCGAGTAGCGGTACATCTCCGCCTGCGGCACCTTCGCCTTGACGACCTGCCAGTGCCCGTCCGCCTCCATGCCCATGATGCGGCCCCGACGCTGGTTCAGATCGCCGATGACCTCGCCCATGAACTCCTCGGGCGTCCGCACTTCAACCTCCAGGATCGGCTCCAGGATGATCGGGCGCGCATCGCGGGCCACCTTCTGAAACGCCATCGATCCGGCGACTTTGAAGGCCTGCTCCGAGCTGTCCACTGCGTGGTACGACCCGTCGTAGCACTCCACGGCGACATCCACGACCGGGTAGCCGGCAAGAATCCCTCGGTCCAGGGCCTCCTGGACCCCTTTGCCCACAGCCGGCACGAACTTACTGGGGATCACGCCGCCCACGATCTTGCTGATGAACTCAAAGCCCTCTCCGCGAGTCCGGGGCGCCAGCCGAAGCCAGCAATCACCGTACTGGCCACGGCCACCGGTCTGCTTCTTGTACCGGCCCTGGCCCTGGGCCGTCTTGGTGATCGTCTCACGGTACGCGATGCGAGGGGCTTCAGTCTCGACGTTTACGCCGAATTTCCGCTTCAGACGCTCCATCGCGACGTTGAGGTGCAGCTCGCCCAGTCCGCGGGCGATCGTCTGGCCCAGCTCGGGGTCGAAGGCGGCGACGAACGTCGGGTCTTCCTCGTGCACCCGGTTCAGTCCGTTGGCCAGCTTGTCTTCCTCGCCGCGCGAGGCCGGGAAGATGGCAATCGCGATATCCGGCTTCGGCCAGTCGATCGGGGCCAGCCGGAAGTCCTTACCCTGCGCGCAAAGGGTGTCTCCCGTGTGCGTGTCCTTGAGCTTCGCGACCACCCCAATGTCACCGGCGTGCAGGACCTCGACTTCCGAGCGACTCGCGCCATCGGGCGTCGCTGGATGCGTGAGGCGCTCATCGATCGAGTGACCCGGATTGGAGGCTGTCATGCCCCCACGCACGAAGCCGGAGAATACCCGGAAGTAAGTCAACTCACCTACCCGTGGCTCCTGCGTCGTCTTGAACACCATCGCCGTGAGCGGCTCTGAGTCCAGCGGTTTCAACTCGGTGATGTCGCCCTTCGCGCTCGCGACCTCGACCGTGCCCGCGTCGGCCGGTGACGGCATGAGTTCCACCAGCTTGTTCATGATGGCGCGAACACCGTATCCGCTGTCCCCCGACCCGCAGAAGATGGGGAACAGTTCGCCGCGCCACATGGCCGCCGACATGGCCGCCAGTACCTTGTCGCGATCCAGCTCTTCGCCTTCGAGATAGGCCTCGAGGAGCTCATCGTCGGTAGCCGCAATCGTCTCGATCAGTTGCTCCCGGTACTGCTCGACCGTGTCCAGCAACTCACCGGGGATCTCCGTCTCTTCGTACTCGCCCTTCGAGGAGCCGTCTTTGTAGAGGTGCGCCTTGTTCGAAAACAGGTTCACGATGCCGCTGAAACTGTCGCCGGTGCCGATCGGCACCTCCACAGGGATCGCCTCTGACGACAGGGTGTCCCGAATCTGGTTGAAGCACTTCTCGAAGCTGGCGTTCTCCCGGTCCATCATCGACACGAAGAACATCCGTGGCAGGGAACGCTTGCTGCAGGCCGCCCACACGCGCTCGGTCCCGACCTCCACGCCGTTCGTGGCGCTCACGACCAGCAAGCCACCGTCCACGACCCGAACCGCAGCCTCCACCTCACCGAAGAAGTCGAGGTATCCGGGGGTGTCGATCAGGTTGAGCTTGGTGCCCATCCATTCGGCGCGGGCTACGGCCAGATTGATGGAGATTCCGTGGTCGTGCTCTTCCGGTGTGAAGTCGGTGTGGGCAGTGCCGTTCTCGACCGAACCGCGCCTGGTGGTGGAACCGGCTATGAAGCACATGGCGTCCACGAGCGTCGTCTTGCCGCTGCCGCCATGACCGAGAACCGCGATATTTCTGATGTCGGAGGAACCGTACTCGGTACCCATCGCACCACACCTCCTGTGAGGGGTTGTGTCCAAGAGACCCCGGCGGCGCGGCTGGGAGCCGCATCGCAGGGGGCCACATAGTAGAAAAGACCTCGCCCCGTGGAAAGGGGCTCGGCCGCCTTACGGCGAGCCGCGATACCGGCGGCTCATGTCATCCAGATACGTCTTCTCTTTCGCCGTCAGGGACTCGATTCCGGAGTCCCGGATCTTGTCCAGGATCCGGTCCACCTCGTCCAGCGCGTCCCCGTCCACCGGACGATCCCGTCGCGGCCGGGTGGAGCTCCCGCCACCCGACCCCGGCGACTTTCCGCTCTCCACGCCGAGTCTGGCTCGCCGCGGATTCATTCGGCGAAGACGGGCCTCGATCCGATTCCCGTAGCGCAGGTAGATCCAGGCGGTCGCCGCGCCGCCCAGGTGAGCCCAGGTCGCCACGCCGCCCCCGGGGTTTCCGGCCATGGCGGAGCGTGTGGCCCAGAGGTCGAGCGCGATGATGACGGCCACCAGGTACTTCACCTTCACCGGAATGATGAACCACAGGAGGACCCGGGCGTTCGGCCACTTCATCGCGAACGCCAGCATCACCCCCATCAGGGCTCCCGAAGCCCCGATCACGGATACGGGCCCGATCCACTGGTACAGGAGAACGGAGGCGAGCGCCGCTCCGATTCCGCACAGCAGGTAGAACTTGAGGAACTCTCTTCCACCCCACTCCCGCTCGAGAGGCGGGCCGAAGAAGAAGAGAATCAGCATGTTGAAGAAGATGTGCCCGAACTGGTTCGCGTGGACGAACATGTAGGTGACCGGAGACCACGGGTGGCGGAACAGGTCCGGCGTAGAGAAGCCGAACAGGTCCACGGCCCGGGGATAGGGCACGAGACCCAGCATGCTGATCGCGAGGAAGACCGCGAAGTTGGCGATCAGGAGCCGCTTGACCCACGGCGTCAGGGAGTAGCCGAACAGGGCGCCCGCGCCTCCGCCGTATCCGCCTCCTCCATAGCCGCCTCGCCGCGGGGCGTCGTATCTGCGATCGGCAAAGCCCATCAGAGAGACCCACGGCGCACGGACCGAGTGATCCCCGAGAGTGCGATCCGCTCACACAGCTTCGGGAACTCGATGCCCGCGGCAGCCGCGGCTTTCGGTACGAGGCTCGTCGGGGTGAGCCCGGGCAGACTGTTGGCCTCCAGGCACCAGTGCGACCCGTCATCTGCGCGTCGGAAGTCGATCCGGCTGTACGAGGATTGGCGGAGCGCATCGTATGCGCGGATGGCGAGATCCTGGAGCCGCGCCGTCTCCTCACCCGACAGGTCGGCCGGGGCGACGTATTGGGACATGCCGGGCGTGTACTTGCACTCGTAGTCGTAGATCTCGTGGCTCGGGATGATCTCGACCGGGGGAAGAGCCTCGCCCTCGAGCACCGCCACCGTGAGCTCGCGGCCCGGTATGAAGGCCTCGCACAACACGTCGTCGTCGTACTCCGCCGCCAGCGCGATCGCCTCCTCCAGCTGGTCCGCCCGGTGCACCACGGTCAGCCCCACCGTCGACCCGCCCGACGACGGCTTGACGACCAGCGGCAGCCCCAGGGCGTCCACGATGGCTGCAGGGTCCGCGGCCGACGGCGCCCAGGCGGGCGTGGGGACACCTGCAAACGTGAGCAGCTCCTTGGAGACTCGCTTGTCGAATGCTACCGCGCTCCCGAGGCATCCACTTCCCGTGTAGGCCACGCCGGCCAGGTCCAGGAGCCCCTGCATCGTGCCGTCCTCGCCGAACTCTCCATGCAGCGCCAGGAATACGACCTCCGCGCGCCGAACCGCCGGGAGTTCGGCCAGAGCCGCGCCGAGTGCCGAGCTGCCGAGGCGTCCCAGGTCCGCCAGGGTGGGTGGGTCGGCCCCGACGGCGCCGCCGAGCATGCGCCCCTCCTCCTCGCGCGGCACGGCACCATGTGCCGGATCCACCGCCACGACCTCGTGCCCACGCTCCCTGAGCGCCGCTACCACGGCCCGGCCCGTCGCGAGCGAGACATTCCGCTCTTCGTTCGTCCCGCCGAGAACCACCGCGATGTTCATCCGCTCACCGCTCCTCGGGCCCGTCGGGCGACTCGGGTCGATCCACCAGGTCGCCCATGCCGTTCTCCTCGAGCCATTCGTCGTTGAACACCTTGGAGAGATACCGCTCCCCGGTATCGCACAGGATGGCCACGATGCACGCCTCCGGGTCGTCCACCTCCCGGGCGATTTCCACCGCGATGTGCACGATCAAACCGGTAGACCCACCCACGAAGAGGCCCTCTTCTCGCGTAATGCGGCGAGCCATGTGGAAGGAGGTGTGGTCGTCCACGGTCCGGAATTCGTCGATCCAGTCGAAGTGGAGCGTGGCCGGGAGCTTGTCGTTTCCGATTCCCTCGACCTTGTACGCAGCTCCCTCTCCGACCTCGCCCGTCCTGGAGTAGCCGGCGAACACGGAGCCCTCCGGGTCGCCCGCGATGACACGGACGTCGGGATTCCTCTCCTTCAGGAATCGGGCGGCGCCGCTGATGGTCCCGCCGGTGCCCGGGGATGCCACGAAATGCGTGACCCGCCCCTCGGTCTGCTCCCAGATCTCGGGGCCGGTGGTGCGATAGTGCGCGTCCGGGTTGACCTGGTTGTAGAACTGGTCGGCCAGGAACGAATTCGGTGTCTCCTCCGCGATCCGCCGGGCCACCGTCCCGTAGTACTCTGGATGATCGGGCTCCACGGTCGGCGTCACGATCACACGGGCGCCAAAAGCCCGCAGGAGCCGGACCTTTTCGTCGCTCATCTTGTCGGGAATCGTGAACACGCACTGGTAGCCCTTCACGGCGGCCGCCACCGCAAGGCCGATTCCCGTGTTCCCCGAGGTTCCCTCCACGATCGTGCCGCCCGGGTGAAGCGCGCCCTCCGCCTCCGCCGCCTCGATCAGGGCAATCCCGATGCGATCCTTGACCGACCCCCCGGGATTGAAGGACTCCGCCTTGACGTAGATGGGCGTCCGGGCGCCGTCGGTCACTCGATTCAGGCGGATCATCGGCGTCCAGCCGATGGTCGCGAGGACGTCGTCGTACGGTCGCGGATGCGCCTTATGGGTCATCGGGTCGGTCCTCGGGTGTCGGATAGATGACGGGCAGCCTTCCCCAGATCGGAATCGGCTCACCGCCCTGCTCGGCCGGCTCCCACTCGAGCAGGCGCGAGTTCGCGATGGCCGCCGAGTCGAGCGCCCGGTCCCCGCTGGACTGGAGGACGAACGCGGAGTCCACCGTTCCCCGCTCGGAGATCAGGATCTTCAGCACCGTGGTGCCGCTCGCTCCATAGGACCAGGCCGCCGCTGGGTACTCGAAGGGGTGCAGCGTGTCCGTTCGGACCGGCGGCTTGAGAGGTGCGTTCTCGACTCCGAGGCGAAGACCTCCCACGGTGGGATTCACCGTGTCGGCGCATCCCGCGACGCCGAGCATGAGGGCGGCGCTGGCCGCCGCGCGCGAGCGCCGGGACCGGATTCTCACGCTCCTTCCTCATCCGCCAGGCGGCGCAGCTCCTCGAGCTCCACGAGTGCCTCGATCGGCGTCATCCGCTCCAGGTCCAGACCGGCGACGCGCTGCGTGAGACGCGAGGGACGGAGATCGAAAAGGGTGAGCTGGCCACGCTCCCGCTCTCCCAGGTGGCTGAGCCGCGTACCGCCGCCCGGTCCATCCTCCAGCTCGTGGAGCACGGCGAAGGCCCGGTCGATCACTTCCCGCGGCACGCCCGCGAGCCGCGCCACGTGGACCCCGTAGGATCGGTCGCAGCCGCCTGGCTCGAGACGGCGGAGGAAGACGATGTCCTCGCCCGTCTCCCGAACCGCCACGTTCCACGCGGTGACTCCGTCCAGCTTGTCCGCCAGCTCCACCAGCTCATGGTAGTGCGTGGCGAAGACGGTCCGCGCCCCGATTCGGTCGTGTATGAACTCGGTCACGGCCCACGCGATCGCGACGCCGTCGTACGTCGAGGTTCCTCGGCCGATCTCGTCCAGGAGGATCAGGCTGCGGTCGGTGGCCCCGCTGAGGATGGCCGCCGTCTCGATCATCTCGACCATGAACGTGCTCTGACCACGCGCCAGGCTGTCGGATGCGCCCACTCTCGTGAAGATCCGGTCACACACCCCCAGGCTGGCCTCGTCCGCCGGCACGAAGCTGCCGCTCTGCGCCATCAGGGCGATCAGTCCGATCTGCCGGAGGACCGTGGACTTCCCCGCCATGTTGGGCCCGGTGAGGATCATCGCGAAGGCGTCGCGCTCCAGCGTGACGTTGTTCGGGATGAAGTCCTCCCGCGCGATCATCTGCTCCACCACCGGGTGCCGCCCGGCTCGAATCTCCAATCCGAAGCCGCCGTTCATGCGGGGACGGACGTAGTCGTTTCGCTCCGCCACGTCGGCGAGCGTCGAGTGCACGTCGAGGGCGGCCACCCGCTCCGCCGTGTCCTGCAGCCGCCCCGTCGCCGATTCCAGGGACTCCCTGAGCGCCGCGAAGAGCCGGCTTTCCTCCGCCGCGATCCCGGTCTCGGCGTCCAGGATCTTCTCCTCCCACTCCTTCAGCTCGGGCGTGATGTAGCGCTCCGCGTTGGTCAGCGTCTGCTTGCGGAGATAGCGGTCCGGCACCTTGCCCAGGTGAGAGCGGGTCACCTCGATGTAGTAACCGAAGACCTTGTTGTAGCCGATCTTCAGGTTGTCGATGCCGGTGGCCTCACGTTCGCTCTGCTGCAGGCCGGCGATCCAGTCCACGGCCCCGTCACGCAGGGAACGCAGCTCGTCCAGCTCGGACGAATACCCGTCGCGGATGACGCCGCCGGCCGACAACAGGGCCGGCGCTTCGGGGTCGATCGCTTCTTCGATCGCGTCCCGGACGTCGTCCAGTACATCGAAGTCCGCGAGCAGGTCGCGAAGCCGGGCGGCCTTCGGGTCGCCCGCGGCCTGGGTGATCGCCGGCAGAGCTCCGAGGGAACGTGCCAGCGCGAGTAGCTCCCGCGGCTGCACCCGTCCGGCAGAGATCTTGGCCGCCAGGCGCTCCAGGTCCTGAATGTGCCGGAGGGACTCGCGCATCGCTCGCCGGTCGCCGGCGGCTTCGTGCAGTTCAGCGACCGCTTCGAGCCGCGCCTCGATCTCCTTCAGGTCCACCAGCGGCGCGAGGAGCCGGCGCCGCAGCATCCGCCTGCCCATCGGAGTCAGCGTCCGGTCGAGCACCCGCAGCAGGGTGGCATCCGAGTCGCCGCGGATCGACTCGACCACCTCGAGATTGCGCCGCGTCATCTCGTCGAGGTGCAGGTAGCGGCCGGAGCGCTCGACGCGGGGCGCCTTGAGGTGACCCGTCCCGGCGGGACGGACTTCCTCCAGGTAGCCCAGCACCGCTCCCACCGCTGACAGCATGTGATCGGCATCCGACTCGTCGAGTCCGAAACCGGCTACGTCGCGCACGCGGTACACGCGCTTGATCACCTCGGCGGACACGTCCGGCGCAAACCTCCACGGCTCGCGATCGGTGACCATCCATGCGCCGGGGGGCACGTGGGCGCCATCCGACGCGCGCACCACTTCGGCCGGCTCGAGCCGGTCGAGCTCATCGGCAAGCGCCGCGGCCGAGCACTCCCTGACCTCCACTTCGCCCGTGGACAGGTCGGCCGTAGCGATGCCAACCGGGCCGGTCCCCGCTACCGCCGCCACGAAATTGTTGCGGCCCGCGTTGAGGAGGGAGTCTTCCAGCGTAGCCCCGGGCGTCACGATCTCGGTCACCTCACGGCGCACGATCCCCTCGGCCTGCGACGCATCCTCCACCTGCTCGCAAATCGCTACCCTGCGACCCTGCCGAACGAGACGGGGCAAATAGTCGTCGAGCGCCTTCGCCGGAACGCCTGCGAGAGGGACGTCCCCGGAGCCCCCGTTGTTGCGGGATGTGAGCGTGATGCCGAGCAGACGGCTTCCCTCCTCGGCATCGTCGAAGAACATCTCGTAGAAATCCCCGACCCGGAAGAACAGGATGGAGTCCGGGTGCCTGGCCTTGATGTCCAGGTACTGCTGGATCAGGGGCGTGTTGGCCTCGGCGCGGCTCATGGCTCCCCCGGAACGACGATGCTCTCGAAGCCCTGCTCCGCGAGCCGAACCGCGTGGCGGGCTGCCTCCTCGCGTCCGGAGAAGCGCCCGGAGCGGACTCGATACAGGCCGCCGGCTTCCGCGGGATCCACGACTCGCGCCGTCGCGCCCGCGCTCATGACCCGGCCGCGAAGATCCTCAGCCGTCTCGCGGGAGCTGAAGGCCCCGAGCTGCACGGAGAAGGTCTGGGGAGCCTGCGATCCCGCCGCTGCGCCGCAATCCTCCAGCGCTGCTCGGATCAGGTCACGGTCCGAGGCCGCGGCCTGCCCACCCGGGGTGCTTGCGGCACTGCGCCAGGCCGTGCACGCCCCGTCGAGGTCGCCGGCCGCCGCACGCACGTTCCCCGTCCACAACCAGGACTCGAAGATGAGAGAATGGCCGGGATAGTCGCGGCGCATGGTGTCCAGGTCCTCAGCTGCCCGGTCCAGCCGTCCCTCGGCCACATACATCTGCGCGAGCCGGAGCCGGGCCGCCGCCCCGTAGCGATCTCCGCCCCGGACGGCCACCCAGAGGTAGTCTACCCGCGCGGAATCAAGGTCCGCGGAAAGCCGTGCCCGCAGGAACCTGGCCCGCTCTACGTCGGCGCCCCGGTCGGAGGCCTCCGCGGACCCGAACCAGTCGGAGAGCAATGTGCGGGCGGCCTCCACGCGTCCGAGATCCGCTTCCCGCTCCACGGAATCGAGAAGGCTCCCGGACTGCGCGGCGAGCTGGCTGGCTGCCCCCGCCGCCGCGCATTGGAGCGCCAGGCCCAGAACGATCGAAAACCGCAGGTGAGGTCTCATCGGGCGGCCCCCGCCTTGAGCGCCTGCAAGCCGAGAAGCAGCTCTTCCAGGACCGCCCGGTCGCGTCCGCCCCCCGTCGTCTTCGAACGCGCATCCGCCTTGCGTATCCACCGAAGTGCCTGCTCGATCTCCTCCCCGGTCCAGCTCCGGGCCTGACCCACGAACGTCCGCACCTTGAATTTGAGGTAGGGCTTGCCCACCTCGCTCAGGGTCCGCTCGAGCAGACTCGCTCCCCCCTCGGCTGCGATTCCCAGCAGCAAGTGGTGGTCCGCCATCGCGTTGATGAGGCCGACGGCGCTCGAGTCGGGTCCGGCGAGGAGGGCGGGCAACTGCGAGAGGGCGCCGCGGTAATCGCGCTCCGCGACCGAGTCGAGCCATGCCCAGCGGTTCACCTCGCGGACGTTCGGGACGAGCGCGGCGATCTCTTCAACCGTGATCGTCTCAGCGTTTCCGACGGAGGTCAGCTTGTCGAGCTCCGCCTCGAGCAGGCCGAGATCCGCTCCCACCGCCTCCGCCAGCGCCTCGGCCGCGCGCGCCTCCAGCACCACGCCATGCCGGTCGCGGGCCCGTTCCATGAGCCAACCCGGAATCTCCGCGTCCCGGGGAGCCGACCACTCGAGGGATGTCGCGCCGTCCTTCAGCTTTCGATAAAACGCCTTCCGTGAGCCTTTGGGCACCGTCGCGGTCACCACGAGGGTGAGGTCAGGCGGCGTCTTTTCGAGGATCTTCTCCACCACTCCGCAGCCGGTCGGCGTCAGCCTCTCGGCCCCGAACAACGCCACGACCCGGCGGGGGGCCATCACGGGCGGCATGGAGAGAGATGCAGCGAGCGCCTCTGGGCTGACCTCCGCCGCACGATAGGTATCCAGGTTGAAATCGCGGGTCGCCGGATCGATTGCCGCCTCCACGAGCGTGCGGGCCGCATCGTCCCGCAGACGGGCGGCGTTCCCGTGGAAGAAGAAGACACCGTCCACCTCTCCGCGCTCCACGAGAGCGGCCAGACGACGATCGGCGGCGAGACTCAAGCGAGTCCTCGCGCCCGAAATCCGCGGTCCATTCGCATCGTCGGACTCAGCGGTTGAGGTGTGCGGGCTCCGACCGAAGGTAGGAAGCTTCGATGGCTACGGCGGTGTGTACTGCTGAAGCTGGCGGCCACTCGAACTCCGTGAGATATCCGTCCGTATACGAATCGCCCTCGACCCGCAGGGTACTGACGAACGGACCGCTGCGGAAGAGCGACGGAAGGTCCGCGGATCCCGGAGGAGGTGGCTGCACCGAAACCGCCGCCAGCTCCATCTCCAGGGGCACGCTCGCCGCGAACGGGAGCCAGAAGAGGGCCAGCAATCCGACGGCCGCCACCCCTACCAGCGCCGCGCTGCCACCGAAGCTCCGCCGCCCCTCCGTCACGCCACAATCGACATTGTACAGGCGATGCCTCAGGCGCGGCATGAAATCGTCGGAACTCTCGGCGGAGGGGATGTCGGAAAGGAGCTCGAGGCCTCGCTGCATGACGCGGTGATAACGCTCGCAACACGCACAGTCGGCCAGATGTCCTTCGACTTCTGCCCGAGTTTCGGAATCCAGGAGACCGTCCCTGAAGTCCGTGTACCGTTCGATGAACTGATCGCACGACATCGCGAGTGCCAGACTTCCGTTAGTGTGAACCGCCCCAACGGCCGATGCGGGCCGTCTGCCTCCAGCGTGCGATTATTACGCGCGTGTCGAATGGTTGTTCCCCGGAGTTCCCGGATGCAAGAAAGGCGACCCGGAGGCCGCCTTTCCACGCAATGGATCCAGATGCACCGTCGTGACTACTCGAGCATTGGACCAACGATCAGGGCGAACTTGTTCCGCGCCCGGTTCAGCCTCGACTTGACCGTTCCGAGGGTCACGCCGGTGATCTCGGAAATCTCCTCGTAGGTCTTCCCTTCCATCTCCCGGAGCACGAACACGACCCGGTGATGCTCGGGAAGCTCGGCGACCGCCTTCTCCACCTGCTCCCGCAAGTGTCGCTTGCGGTACAGGTCGTCCGGCGAGTAAGAGCTGTCCTCCCACTGGAGAGGACGGTGATCCGCCTCCCAGTTCTTCTTGATCGCCTGGAACAGCACCAGGGGATTGCGGGAGCGGTTCCGAAGCTCGTTCTTCGCCAGGTTGCTCGCGATCGTGTAGATCCACGTCGAGAACTTCTTGGTCGGATCGAACCGGTGCAGGTGGCGATAGACGCGAACGAAAGTCTCCTGGACGAGGTCTTCCGCCCGATCGCGATCGCCGATCGTCCTATAGATGAAGTTCAAGAGGCGCGTATGGTAGCGCTCCGCCAGCTCATGGAAGGCGTGCCTGCGACCATCCAGGTACTCGGCCACCAGCGCCGCATCGTCGAGCTCGCGGAGGTTCGCCCGCAGCGCCCTCTCATCGAGCTGTGGCTCGACCCTCTCGGGACGGCTGGACTCCATTGCGTCGATCATGTCTCTCTCCCGCGTTCCCCGGCATCCCCGCCCGGGAGCGACCGTGCGACGGGCGTGGCCGTGCAAAGGCCTCTCCGTGTGTCGCTCCGCTGTCGCATGTATGCGCGTCCCGGTGCAGTCATCACCGGGCCAGACCTCTTCCCCTGTCCTTCTGACACCTGCCGGTCCGCGATTGTTGCCGTTCGGACCGTTCCCGCAAAGCTCAACCGTCCCACAACCCCGGCGATGCGGCGGCCATCATCACGAGACAGACGGTCTTTCCGTCCACGATGTCACCGGCCAGAACCATGTCCACGGCAGTGGCCAGCGGCATTCGGCGGCACTCGATGATCTCGTGCTCCTCCAGCGCCTGCCGCCCTTCTTCCAGGCCTACGGCCAGGAAGAGGTGGATTCGCTCGTCCGAGAAACCGGGCGTGGTGAGGAGGGTGGTCAGCGGAATCAACCGGCTGGCCGAGACCCCCGCCTCCTCCTCCAGCTCCCGGGCTGCACAGACGTCCGGGGGCTCCCCCTCGTCCAGCTTGCCTGCCGGCGCTTCCCAGAGCGTGCCGCCCACCGCATACCGATACTGCCGCAGCAGGATCACGTCCGGGCCCGTGCCCTCGGCGCACTCCGCCGGCCTGTACAACGGCAGGACCGCGGCCGCGCCACGGTGCCGAACGATCTCGAGGACCCCCTCGCTTCCGTTCGGAAACCGGACGGTGTCCTCTCTCACGTCCAGGATCTTGCCGCGGTATACGGACCGGCTGGCCCGCGCTCCCGGCTCCAACACCTCCCCCGAATCGCTCAATCGGTCACCGCTCGCACGCGCCCAGAGTAACCGAAAACACACCGAACCTCAAGGCGGTTCCTTCTCCGTGACGGGGCCCTGTCTCTCCAGCCCCGATCTCACGGCGCCGGCGTCACCCACCACGAGCACGGCGAGAGCCTCGGGATCGAGCAGGTGGACAGCCGCTTCTCGCACCTGGTCGGCGGACACGAGGTTGATTCGGCCAGGAAAGCGGCTCCAGTAGTCGTCCTCGAGGCCGTACACCGCCTGTTCGACCAGGGTGCCGGCGATCTGTCCGTTCGTCTGGAAACGGAGCGGCAAGGAACGGGTGAGCGCTCCGCGGGCCGTTTCCATCTCGGCTTCTGAGGGGGAAGCCGACCTCAGACCCTCGATTTCGCCCATCATTTCGCGGACGGCATCGGCGGTCACGGCGGTCTCGACCGCAGCGCGGAGGGTGACGGGACCCGGAGAGCGGCGGAGGGACAGGCTGGACCTCGCTCCATACGTCCAGCCCTTGTCCTCCCGCAGGTTCATGTTGAGGCGCGAGTTGAACAGGCCCCCCAGGATGGCGTTGGTCACCCGGGCGGCGATCTCTCTCTCGTCATTTCGACGAATGCCGATTCCGCCGATCCGGATCTCCGACTGGCCGCTTCCGGGGCGGTCCACCAGGACGATGCCCGGGCTGTCCGCCGTGGAAATGGCGGCCGGTGGCCGCGAATCCGCCTGAGGGCCGGACCAGCCCCCGAACCGACCCGACACCAGATCCTCGAAGTTGGCTGGCAGATCGCCACATCCGACCAGCAGCGCCCCCTCGGGACTGAACCTGTTCTCGTGAAATGCAACGAGGTCGTCACGATCGATGCGGGCTACCGAATCGAGGCGGCCGCGCGTCAGACGTCCGTACGGGTGGTCGGCATACAGGAGCTCGGCAAGCACGTCGGCGGCAACCTCGGCCGGCTCGTCGCGGTACCTCCGGATCGCATCCAGGCGCTCCGCACGGCAGCGCTCGACCTCCTCATCCAGGAACGCCGGCTCGAGCGCCACGGCGGCCAGGAGATCGAGGCCAGCCTCAAGATGTTCGGACAGAGTGTGCAGGCGGACGATCATGGCGTCGTACCCCACCGCCACACCGAGATGCGCGCCCAGTCCGTCCACCCAGATGGCCATGTCCCGCGCCGTGCGGCCCGCGGCGCCCTCGGGAAGCACTTTGGCCACCAGCGAGGCGAGTCCCGCGGACTCGGTCGGGTGAGCGTCGGCTCCAGCCGGCAGGACCAGGCTGAGAGCTGCCTCGGGCAAATGGTCGCGCCG
>JAMJQR010000102.1 GCA_023554335.1 Candidatus Benthicola marisminoris | reverse complement strand
AAGTGCAACTTCTGCGCGCACCGACTGGATGTGGGGCTGGAGCCGGCCTGCGTGGTGGTCTGTCCGACGCAGGCCATACTGGTCGGTGACATGAACGACCCGGCCTCTCTGGTGGGAGAGACGGTGGGACGGCAACCGGTGGCCGTGCGTCGGCCGGAGAAAGAGACCCACCCCAAGCTGTTCTACGTTGGGGCGCACCAGGCGACGCTGGACCCCCTGGCCGCGGCTCGCCCCGACGGCGGGCTATTCATGTGGAGCGAGCAAGGCGACGTCCCGCACGGCGTTCCGGCGGGAAACCCGGGGCACGCGAACTCCTCGGCCGCGGCCATGCTCGCGTATGACGTGCCGCACCGGGCTCCGTGGGACTATCGGGTCAGCCTTTACACGTGGACCAAGTCGGTCTCTGCGGGCGCGTACGTGGCCACGCTCCTGCTGCTGCTCCTCGGGCTGCTGGAGTGGAGCAACCCGCTGTGGACGTGGGGCGCCCCGCTTGTGGCGTTGGCCTTCCTGGGGCTCACGGGCGTCATCCTCATCTGGGACCTCGAGCATCCGACCAGATTCCACTACCTGCTTCTCAAGCCGCAGTGGAGCAGCTGGCTCGTCTGGGGAGGGTTCATCATCAGCGGATACGGGGCCGTGCTCGCCGCGCATCTGGCCGCCGGCTGGTTCGGCAGGCCGGAGCTTCAGAAGCCCCTCGCGATCGCCGGAGGGCCGCTGGGCGTGATGGCCGCCGTGTACACCGCGTATCTGTTCGCGCAGGCCAAGGCCAGGGACCTGTGGCAGAGCCCGCTCCTGCCGCCGCACCTCGCGGCCCAGGCAGTACTCGCGGGGAGCGGGGCAATGCTGCTCGTGGCGACGGTCGTAGAGCCCGGAGCCGTCCGGCCGCTGGCCTGGATGTTCGCGGCCAGCGCAGCGGTCCACCTCGTCGTGACGGTGGGCGAAATCACGCTCACGCACGGGACCGCGCACGCGCACCTCGCAACCCGAGAAATGACTCGAGGTAAATACGCCAGGTTCTTCTGGGTTAGCATGTTGTTGACCATCGTAGCGCTGGCAGCCCCATGGCTGGCCGTGCCCGCCGTCGTGGCGGGTCTCATCGGCCTGCTCGCATTCGAACACGCCTACGTACAGGCCGGACAATCCGTGCCTCTGGCCTGAACGAACGAGGATCCAAGCATGAGCGTCGATAAGCTGAGCGCCAGGGTCTCCGCCGCCCGTAAGGAGACGGAGGAGAGAGGCGAGACCTTCTACCCGGGACCGAGCCGGATTCACCTCGCCTCGTTTCCTCCAAAGGAGCGCTGGAACGACTGGGTCGAGCTCGACTCGCGCGCCTGGCCGCAGCGAGTAGAGAAGCGCTACACGCTCGTCCCCACCGCGTGCTTCAACTGTGAGTCCGGCTGCGGCCTGCTGGCCTACGTGGACCAGGACACGCTGCAGGTCCAGAAGTTCGAGGGCAATCCCGAGCATCCGGGCTCTCGGGGTCGGAACTGCGCCAAGGGTCCTGCGACCATCAACCAGGTGACCGACCCGGACCGCATCCTCTATCCACTGAAGCGGGTGGGCGAGCGCGGCCAGGGTCGCTGGGAGCGGGTCTCGTGGGACGAGGCGCTGAACGACATCGCCGGTCGTATCGCCTCGGCCCTCTCGGAGGATCGGCACAACGAGATCATGTACCACGTGGGTCGGCCCGGGGAGGACGGGTACACCGAGCGGATGCTGGCCGGCTGGGGTGTGGACGGCCACAACTCGCACACCAATATCTGCTCGAGCGGCGCCAGGGCGGGCTACGCCTTCTGGATGGGCATGGACAGGCCAAGCCCCGATCACGCCAATGCCAAGGTGATTCTGCTCGTCTCCAGCCACCTGGAGACGGGACACTACTTCAACCCGCACGCCCAGCGGATCATCGAGGGCAAGAAGAACGGCGCCAAGATCATCGTTCTCGACACCCGGCTCTCGAACACTGCCACGCACGCCGACCACTGGCTGGCCACCTATCCGGGCTCCGAAGCTGCCGTGCTGCTGGCTTTCGCCAATTACCTGATTCAGAACGACCTGTACGACCGCGAGTTCGTCCGCCGGTGGTGGAACTGGAAGGAGTACCTGCAGGAGCAGAGGCCGGACGCGCCGGTCACCTTCGAGGCCTTCGAAGGCGAGCTGAAGGAGCTGTACGCGGAGTACACCTTCGAGTTCGCGGAGAAGGAATCGGGCGTCGAGGCCGACAGCCTTCGCCAGGCGGCGGAGGTGGTGGCGACCGCCGGGACCCGTCTCGCGGCCCACAACTGGCGAAGCGCTACGGCGGGCAACATGGGCGGGTGGCAGGTCGCGCGGACGCTCTTCATGCTCAATGCGCTGCTCGGGGCAATAGCCACCGAGGGCGGCACGTTTCCGAGCGCGTGGAACAAATTCGTCCCGCGGCCCATTCACCTTCCGCCCCGTCACCCGAAGCAGTGGAACGACCTGACCTGGCCACAGGAGTGGCCACTCTCGCTGATGGAGATGTCGTTCCTTCTTCCGCATCTGATGAAGGAGCGAGGCGGGTTCATCGACGTGTACTTCACGCGGGTGTACAACCCGGTGTGGACCAATCCGGATGGGTTCTCGTGGGTCGAGCTCCTGACGGACGAGAGCAAGATCGGCCTTCACGTGGCGCTGACCCCGACCTGGAACGAGTCCGCCTTCTTCGCGGACTACATCCTGCCCATGGGGCACAGCTCCGAGCGACATGACACCATGTCCCTGGAGCAGTACGACGGCTCGTGGGTCGCCTTCCGGCAGCCCGTGCTCCGGGCGGCCCGGGAGCGGGCCGGCCAGCCCGTGACCGACACCCGCGAGGTGAACCCGGGAGAGGTCTGGGAGGAGAACGAGTTCTGGATCGACCTCACCTGGCGCATCGACCCCGTCGGCGATCTCGGCATCCGGCAGTTCTTCGAATCCCGCAAGAATCCCGGCGAGAAGCTGAGCCTGGATGAGTACTACGGCTACATGTTCGAGAATTCCTTGCCGGGCCTGCCCGAAGAGGCCGCACGCGAGGGCATCACGCCGCTCGAGTACATGCGCCGTTACGGAGCGTTTCAGGTGCAGGAGAAGGTAGGCCAGCGGTTCGAGGAGGAGGTGCCGGCCGACGAGCTCGTGAACGCGAATGCGGATGAGATGGACCGGGTGTTCACCGAAGCCCCGAAGCCGGCCGGGCCCAACGTCGTCCCCTTCCCCGCCGTGGCGCCGGACGATGAGGGCCGCCGCCGCGTGGGAGTGCGGGTGGACGGCTCAATCCGCAGAGGGTTTCCGACCCCGACCGGCAAGCTCGAGTTCTGGTCGCGAACGCTGGACATGTGGGGGTGGCCCGAGCTCGCGATCCCGACCTACATCAAGAGCCACGTGCACCGGCAGAACATGGACCGCGAGGAAATGCCGCTGATCTCGACGTTCCGGCTGCCCGTGCAGATTCACACGCGGAGCGCCAACGCCAAGTGGCTGTCCGAGATCGCGCACACGAACCCGCTGTGGCTCCATCCGGAGGACGCAGCGCGCCTCGGCGGCATCCGGACGGGAGACCTGGTGCGCGTCGAGACCCGGATCGGCCACTTCGTGCTCAAGGCATGGGTGACCGAGGGTATCCGCCCGGGGGTCGTGGCGTGCAGTCACCACATGGGACGCTGGAAGCTCGGCGAGCAGGGACAGCGCCTGGGCATGGCCACCGTCGGGATCGACGCCGACGGGACGGAGCGAAAGCTGACCTGGAAGAAGCCGGGCGGCCCGTTCGAGTCCGCCGATGCCGATACCAAGCGCATCTGGTGGACCGACGTCGGCGTGCATCAGAACCTCACGTTCCAGGTCAATCCGGACCCAATCTCCGGAATGCACTGCTGGCACCAGGCGGTCCGGGTGTCGCGGGCCCGGGCGGAGGACAGGTACGGCGACGTGTGGGTCGACCTGGACCGGGCGCACGAGGCCTACCTCAAGTGGCTGTCCGACACCACGCGCTCGGCGCGTGATCACTCGCCGGACGGAACCCGGAGACCCTACTGGCTCCTTCGGCCCGTACGGCCCGAGAGAGAGGCCTACCGGCTCCCTGATTCGGAGACCGTGCAGGCATGACGTCGAACGTCGAGCTGATCCGAGCGCTGGGGGTCCTCTCGGAGCCCCCGGGCCCAGAGCACGTCCGGCTGGCCGAGCTGCTCGAGCTGGGAAGCGCTCCGGATGCGGAGGGCTATGCGAGCACGTTCCTTCTCCAACTTTACCCCTACGCATCGGTGTACGTCGGGAGCGAGGGGATGCTGGGCGGCGAGTCGCGCGATCGGGTGGCCGGAGCCTGGAGCGCCCTGGGACGGATTCCGCCACCCGAGCCCGACCACCTGGGCGCCCTGCTGGGACTGTACGCGGCCCTGTCCGAGCACGCGGAGGTGGAGGCGGACCCCGCCGAGAGAGCCCTGTGGGGCGCCGCCGCGTCCGGGTTCCTTTGGGAGCATCTCCTTTCCTGGACGATGCCTTATCTTGATTGCTTCGCTGGCCGGAGCGCTCCCGTCTATGAAGAATGGGCTCGAGTGCTGGCGGAAGTTCTCCGGGAAGAGGCGCGCAGGTGTGGACCGCCGGCCGCCCTCCCGCTCCACCTGCGCTGCGCCGCCGGACTACCGAACCCGCATGAGTCGGGAAGCGAGGCGTTTCTGACCGGTGTGCTGGCCCCCGTGCGGAGCGGGATGCTGCTCACTCGGGCCGACCTGGCCCGCGGCGCAGAGGAGATCGGCGTGGGCCTCCGCATGGGTGAGCGGAAGTTCGCCCTGGAAGCGTTCCTGTCCCAGGATGCCGAGCGGACGCTGGACTGGCTGGCCGGCGAGGCCCGGAGCTGGACCGATCGCCACGACCGCTGGTCCGAGGGATTGGAGCGGATCGGTCGCTTCTGGTCGGGGCGCTCCAGGGCTACCGAGGGCCTGTTGCAGTCACTTCTTCAATCCGCCGGCGGCGAGACCGGCTGGACGGACGACGCACCGTTGGAAAGCGAGGTAGTGGATGCTGGAGACTGACAGCC
>JAMJQR010000101.1 GCA_023554335.1 Candidatus Benthicola marisminoris | reverse complement strand
CAGGCCGCCCACCTGCATCCCCGGCCGCACATGTTCACCACCCTGCTCGTGGCCGCGTTCGCGTTCGTGCTTCTGGAGTCGCGCAGGGACGGAAGCACCCGCCGGTTGCTCCTGCTACCGCTACTCATGCTGCTGTGGGCGAACCTGCACGGCGGTTTCCTGGTGGGGTTCATCCTGCTGGTTCTCTTCCTCGTGGATGCCTGGATCCGCAACAGGCAGTCGGGGGGCATGAAGAGCCGATACGCGTGGACGCTCGCAGGGGTCGTCGGGCTCTGCTTCGCGGCCTCGTTGCTCACGCCGGTAGGGATCGACCTGTGGCCTCACACGACCGGTTACCTGGGCGAGACGTACCTGGTCGCATTCACGCAAGAGTACAATTCACCGAACTTTCACGACCCTCTGCTCAAGTTCTTTCTTGCGGTTCTGATGGCGGGGACCGGGGTGCTGGCGCTGCTGAGATCCCGCGTCGATCTCCTCGGCGCGGCCATGTGGATACTATTCGCTGCCTTTTCGCTGCATTCGGGCCGGAACATCCCGCTGTTCGCGGTCCTCGGAATCCCGTGGATAGCCGGCTGGACCGTGCAGCTTCTGGGCCAGGAAGCCGAGGGCTCGCCCACGGCCTGGGGCATCGAGCAGTGGTCGAGCCGCCTGTCGAGCACGGAGGACCTGCTGCCGGGCTGGCCGGTCGCCGGCCTGGGCCTCGTGATCCTGACGGTGCTGGCCCTTCAGCCGGACCGTCGTGAAGCCATCCGCTTCTCCTCCGAGGTGTTTCCGGTTGACGCCGTCGAGTACCTGTTTGAATCCGGCTTCGAGCCGCCGGGGCCTGTGTACAATGAGTTCGGCTGGGGCGGCTATCTACTGTACCGGGCGTGGCCGGATATCCCTGTGTTCATCGACGGCCAGACTGACTTCTACGGCGAAGAGCTCACGAAGGAGTACGTCGCGATACGCGCCCTCGAGCCCGGGTGGCAGGAGCATCTGGACAGACACGGTGTCCGCTGGGCACTCATCCCGCCCGAGGTGGCCCTCAACCAGGGCCTGGAGCTCAGCGAGGAATGGGAGTCCGCGTATTCGGACTCCACCGCCTCCGTCTGGATTCGCAGAGCCCCTTGAACGAGGGCGCTCCGTACGTGCCGTGGCACACGGCCATCCGTCGGATGGCACTCCTTCTCTGTGCGGTTCTGGCGGTCTTCCGGCCTGGCTGGGCGCTGGCACAGACCGAAACCGGGGATCGGCTTCTTCCCACGATCGCCAGGGTCCATTACGACGGCGGAGGAGACTGGTACGCGAATCCCACGAGCCTCCCGAACCTGCTGTCCGAGATCGCGGCGAGAACCGGGATTCGGGTCGCACGTCAGCCAGCCGAAATCCGGCTGACCCACCCGGACCTGGCCGACTATCCGTACCTGTACCTGACCGGACACGGCAACTTCAGTCTTTCAGAGCAGGAGGCGGAAGCACTTCGGGCGTATCTCGCAGCCGGGGGGTTCCTGCACGCCGACGACAACTACGGTCTCGACGCGTCGTTCCGCCGGGAAATGCAGGCCCTTCTTCCCGACCGGCCACTGGTGGACGTACCGCTCGATCACCCGATTTACTCCATCCGCTACGCCTTTCCGGAAGGCCTTCCCAAGATCCACGAGCACGACGGCCTGCCCGCTCGCGGACTGGGCGTCTTCATCGACGGTCGACTGGCGGTATTCTACAGCTACCAGAGCGACCTGGGGGATGGTTGGGAGGATCAGGGGGTGCATGGCGATCCTGAGGAACTTCGCGAACAGGCGATCCGGATGGGAGTGAATCTCTTTCTTTACGCCCTCGCCGTTTCGCCGGCTGGCTGAATCACTCGCGGACCCGCGCAAGCCGCAGGGCGTTGGCGGTCACGACTAGCGAAGCGCCCATGTCGCCCACCAGGACCGCGACGATCAGCGACACCCAGCCCAGCGGTACCCCCACCGCCAGAATGAGCTTCACGGCCAGGGCAGCCGCGATGTTCTGCCGGATCACCCGACGGCTGCGCCGCGCAAGCCGATACAGGTACGGGAGGCGGCCGAGGTCGTCCCCCATGACCGCGATGTCAGCCGTCTCGAGGGCGGCGTCCGAGGCCGCAGCCCCCATGGCAATTCCGACCGATGCTGCCGCAAGCGCCGGGGCATCGTTGACTCCGTCCCCGACCATGGCCACGTGCCCGGTCTGTCGCTCCAGCTGCTTCACGGTCTCGACCTTTGCAGCGGGTTCCAGGCGAGACCACACGTCGTCGGCTCCCGCCTCTCTGCCCGCCTCTTCCGCCGCGCGCGCGAGATCCCCGCTCAAGACCACCACTCGCTCCAATCCAAGCTCCCGAAGGCGTCGAATGACCTCGGGAACGGAGGGCCTCAGCGGATCCGTGAGCGCCAGGATCCCAATCAGATCTCGCCGACCGTCTTCCGATACTCGCAGGACGACCACGGGTGTCTTGCCGGACTCGGCCAGCCGATCCAGTTCGGGGACAGACGCCTCATCTGCCAGGCTCGGTCGGCCCACCAGGTGAATGACCCCTTCAACCCGCGCCCGAGCGCCCTGCCCCGGGAACGAAGCGAAGTCGTCCACGTGAAGCCCGTCACCCGCGGCCCCGGCGGCCCGCACGATGGCCCTGCCGATGGGGTGCTCAGAGCGTGATTCGACGGCCGCCGCCACCGCGAGCAGCCGTTCGGCCTCGACGCCGTCCAACGGAAGCACATCCGTGACCTCGGCCCGTCCGTGCGTCAGAGTGCCGGTCTTGTCGAAGGCCATCACTCTCACGTCCGCCATGCGCTCGAGGCTCGCTCCGCCTTTGACCAGCACGCCATGACGGGCTCCGCTCGTGATCGCGCTGACCACGGACACCGGCGTCGAGATCACCAGGGCGCACGGACAGGCGATGACGAGCAGAGTCAGCCCTCGCAGCAGCCATGTCGGGAAAGGCTGCCCGAAGAAGAACACGGGCACGAGTACCACCAGAAACGCGCCTACCGTCACGGCAGGCGTGTAGTAGCGGGCGAATTTTTCCACGAAACGCTCGCTCGGCGACCTCCGACGCTCCGCTTCCTCGATCAGGCGGATCATGCGCGCCAGTGTCGTGTCGCCTGCGTCGCGCTCGCTCCGTACCACGAGATAGCCTTCGTGCAGAATCGACCCGGCGAATACGTGCTCACCCGGGCTCTTCTCCACGGGCATGGCCTCCCCCGTGATTGGAGCCTCGTTCACGGCCGAGTGTCCATCCACCACCTGCCCGTCGATGGGGACCCGCTCTCCGGGCCGCACCACGACCAGGTCACCCGCCGCCACGTCCGCCGCACGTACCGTCACCTCTCGTCCGTCCCGCCGCACGCGCGCGACCTCGGGAGACAGCTCCATGAGCGAGCGGACAGACGCCTCGGCCCGCTCGGCTGCGAAGCCCTCCAGGAGCTCCGCGACCGAGAACAGGAAGGCAATCGCGGCGGCCTCCATGTACTCCCCGATCGCCGTCGCGCCGATGACGGCCAGGAGCATCAGGACATGCATGTCCAGGACGCGGCCGCGAAGGGCGCCCAGGGCGCGCGGGATGAAGTTCAGGGCCCCGACCAGGGCGGCGGCCACGAAGAGCAGGTCCTCGCCGCCGGGCCACGCCGGCCCACCGTGCGAATCCACGATCGTGCCGTGCAGGGCCAATCGGAGAGCAAGACCGGCAAAGAACAGCACTCCGGCGAGATAGGTCCTGTAGGCCCGCGGGCTGGACCATGCCCGGATCCCCAACTCTCCGGCAGCCGATGGCAGAAGAACCCGATACCCGAGGTCCCCGATCTCGCGGCGCAACCTCTCGGGATCCACGACGCCGGGGTCGTAGTCGATCTCAAGTCGCCGCGCCACCGGACTGCCCTGCACGCCTTCGATGCCGGGTCTCTTCTCGAGGCTGCGTCGAATCGTGTCGAGGCAGCTGGCGCAGTCCATGTCTTCGACCCGGAATTCCACCCGGGCCGTGCCCGGCTCCGCCTGGCCCATGGGCGAGACGCCCTCAGACCCGTCGCCGGCGGGCGAATCGCAGGCGCATGCCTGTTGGGAACATGTCATGTGAGGAGATTACGCGCGGACGGGCGGCCGAGTCCAGCCGCCGGGTCTTGGCTTCTCGGCGACACAGCAAGCGGCCGCTGGGTCAGCCCCCGAACACGCCGTAGATGAGGAACATGGCCAGCATGACGGCCACCGCTACCACGAACGGACCGACGAACAGGGCCCGGTACAGCTTCGAATCGAACTTCAGGTGCATGAAGAAGCCGACGACCAGCGTGAACTTCGCTGCGGAGAGTGCCAGGAGAATCGGGACCAAAACCGGCTTCAAGGCCTCCACATAGAAGACCCCGACCTCAACCGCCGTGATCACGCCGAGGATCGCCGCTACCAGCACGTACGTGCGGTTGCTCGGGTGCGCGTGCTCCTGAGTATGGCTCATGCCGGACGGCTCCTTCTCAGACCAACAGGTAGATGAGGGTAAACAGCACGATCCACACGACGTCCACGAAGTGCCAGTACAGGCCCGCGATCTCGACGGTCTCCGCGTTGGCCTGAGTGAGCCGTCCACGCTGCGCCAGGAAGACCAGGCTGAGGAGCCAGATGACGCCGACCGCGACGTGCGCCCCATGGGTGCCGGTGAGCAGGTAGAAGCTCCCCCCGAACAGGTTGGTCTTGAGGGTCAGCCCCTCATGGACAAAGTGAGAGAACTCGTAGACCTGGCCGCCCAGGAAGACCAGGCCGAGAAGTGCCGTCATGAAGAGCCAGATCTTTCCCCACTTCATATCTCCGCGCTGCACCGCGGAAAGAGCGAGGACCATCATGAGGCTGCTCATGAGAAGCACGAACGTCGTGACCGTGATGAACGGGATGTTCAGCAGCTCCTCGGGATACGGCCCGACCAGGCTCTTCCCGCGGTACACCATGTACACGATGATGAGCGAGCCGAAGAGCATGCATTCGGAACCGATGAAGGCCCACATCAGGATCTTCCGGTTCGGCTGTCCCGTCGCCGAGTGCATCTCCATCGCCGCCGCGTCCGTCTGACTCACGCAGTCTCCTCGTCTCTAGTGCTCGAGCGGCTGGAGCGCCCAGCCATAGATACCGAACAGAATCAGGGCCACCCCCAAGAACACCACGGGCAGCGTCAGTGTGAGGCCGCCTCCCGCCATCACGATGATTCCGACCGACGTCACGAACGGGTAGTAAGACGGTCCGGGCATGTGTGGCTCAGGGACGCTCGGATCGTCGCCCGGTGCGGCGGCCGACGTGTCTTCGGCCCACAGCGGATCGCGGCCGCTGACGCGCGGCAGCACGCGGAAGTTGTAGTGCGGTGGCGGCGAGGCAATCGACCACTCGAGCGTGCTACCCTCCCAGGGATTGTCACCGGCCGGCTCGCCTTTGCGGAACATGCGGAGCACGTTCCAGATGAAGACCAGCATCGAGGCGCCCAGCAGCATCGACCCCACCGTCGACATCAGATTCATGACCTCGAACCCGAGCCCCGACTCGTAGGTGAACGTCCGCCGCGGCATCCCGTGGAGTCCCAGGAAGTGCTGCGGAAAGAACGTCACGTTAAACGAGATCAGCATGATCCAGAAGTGCAGCTTCCCGAGTCGCTCGCTCAACATCCGGCCCGTGACCAACGGTATCCAGTAGTACATGCCGGCGAACAAAGCGAACATCACGCCGCCGAACAGCACGTAGTGAATGTGGGCCACGATGAAGTACGTGTCCGTCTGCTGCAGATCGGAGGGAGCCGAGGAGTGCATGATACCGCTCAGCCCGCCGATGATGAACATCGCGATGAAACCGAGTGCGAAGTAGAGGGGGGTCTTCATCCGCAGCGAGCCGCCCCACAAGGTGGCGATCCAGTTGAAGATCTTCACGCCCGTAGGGATCGCGATCAACATCGTAGCGGCGGAGAACACCGTGTTGGCTACCGGGCCCAGACCCACGGCAAACATGTGGTGTGCCCACACTCCGAATCCGAGGAAAGCGATCAGAATGCCGGAATAAACCACGAAAGCGTAGCCGAAGAGCGGCTTGCGCGAGAATACCGGGATGACTTCGCTGATGATCCCCAGCCCGGGTAGGAGCAGGATATAGACCTCCGGGTGACCGAAGATCCAGAACAGATGCTGCCACAGGAGGACGTCGCCACCGGCCAGGGGGTTGAAGAACAGCGTTCCGAACATCCGGTCGAACATGAGGAGCACCAGTCCCACCGTGATCGCCGGGAATGCCATGACGAGCAGGAAGGAGGTGATGAGCGTCATCCACGTGAAGAGCGGCATGCGCATGAACGTCATGCCCTCACAACGCAGGTTGATGATCGTCACGATGAAGTTCAGGGCGGCTGCGATCGACGAGACGCCGAGCACCAGCAGGCCGATCACCCAGAAGTCCACTCGCATCCCCGGCGAGTACTGCGTCGAGGTGAGGTTCGCGTAGCCGAACCAGCCGGCGTCGGGCGCTCCGCCGAACAGGAAACTGGCGTTCATGAAGAGCGCGCCGAGGAAGAACACCCAGAAGCTGAAGGCGTTCAGCCTCGGAAAGGCGACATCCCTCGCCCCAATCTGGAGCGGCACGATGAAGTTGAAGAAGGCGGCGCTGAGGGGCATGATGGCCAGGAAGACCATCGTGGTGCCGTGCATCGTGAACAACTGGTTGTACAGGTCTGGGTCGATGAGCGTGTTCTCGGGCGAGCCCAGCTGGAGGCGGATGAGCAGCGCTTCGAGACCGCCCACCAGGAAGAAGAAGAACGCGCTGACGCCGTACATCACGCCGATCCGCTTGTGGTCGACCGTCGTGATCCAGCTCAGGAGCCCTCCCGAGTACGTCCCCTCGTGAGCGTGGCTCGCGCCGGCTGGACTGGCTTCCGTGACTGCCATGTATTCCCCTGTGCTCCTGATAAGTCGGATCGTCTTACGCCTGTGCCCTACTTGAGCCCCTGCAGATACGTGACGATACGATCGAGGGTCTCGTCATCCAGCTCTGGAACCACCATGAGGGACCCCGGCTTCACGGCCTGGGAATTCACAATCCAGTGCCGCATGTTCTCGGGCGTATTGTCGAGGATGCCGGCGGCGATCCTGCGTCGACTCGCGATGTGCGTCAGGTCAGGCCCGATCACACCTTGTGCGATCGTGCCGCGCACCGCATGGCAGGCGATGCACCCACCCTGCAGGAATGCCTGGCTGCCCTCCGCAAAAGCCGCTGAATCCGCCACGACCGCATCGGATCTCTGGTGCTCCACCCAGGCCTCGAACTCCTCGGGCGACTCGGCCACCAGTTCCATCTTCATCAGGGCGTGGGACAGTCCGCAGAACTCCGCACACTGGCCCAGATACAGCCCGGCGGAATCTGCCGTGAACCACAGCTGGTTCTCGTGCCCCGGCAGCACGTCGCGCTTTCCTCCGAGCCGCGGGAACCAGAAGCTGTGAATGACATCGGCGGAGGTCAGACGGATGTCGATCTGCTTGCCGACCGGGATGTGCAGCTCGTTCGCCGTCACCACACCCAGGTCCGGATAGCGGAACTCCCACCACCACTGGTGCCCGATCGCCTCGATGACCAGGGACTCCCCGCGCGGCGGCCGATCCACGTCCCAGATCGTCTTGATCGTGGGCACCGCGATCAACACCAGCACGATGGCCGGAGCCAGCGTCCAGGCGATCTCGAGCACTGTGTTGCCGTGCGTCGCCTTCGGTTCGGGGCCTCCGGGCCTCTCCCTGAACCTGAAGATCGCCACGATCAGGGCGCCCTCCACAAGCACGAACACCACGACAGCCCAGAAGAAGATCCCTTCGAACAGATCCTGTAGCTTCCATGCGAAGTCGGAGGCAGGATCCAGCGCAGATTGCGGGAATGGCCCCCCGCAGGCGCCGAGCACGAGTGTACCCAGTGCCAGAAGCGCCGCCGCGCGCAGGGGCGCTCCTGACCTCGTTGGTCTTCTGCCGCGTCTCACGTGTGCTGTTCC
>JAMJQR010000100.1 GCA_023554335.1 Candidatus Benthicola marisminoris | reverse complement strand
GCAACGGCTGTTCGACGCGGAAGGCCGCGTCGTGGCGGCCATGGACTCCGGCCCGGAGACCGAGGGACGCAGGGCTTTCATCCACTTCGACGGCGCCATGAACGTGTCGGAGGTGTGGCTGAACGGGGAGCGTCTCGGGGGCCACATGGGGGGCTGGATGCCTTTCGGCTTCGACGTTACGGACCACCTCGAGACGCGAGGCCCGAACCTGCTGGCCGTCCGTCTCGACAATCACGACAACCCGGTGACGGGACCGAAGCCCCTTCCGCAGCTCGACTTCAATCCATACCACGGCCTGTACCGGAGCGTCCGGCTGGTCTTCAAGGACCCGCTCCACATCACCGACCCGGTGCTGGCCGAGAGGCCGGCGAGCGGCGGCGTGCTCGTGACGTATCCGGAGGCCACGCCCGAGCGGGCGACCGTGCGGGCGCAACTGCACGTGCGGAACGACGGCGTGGAGGCGCGCGAGTTCAGGGTCCGGCAACGGCTGTTCGACGCGGAAGGCCGCGTCGTGGCGGCCATGGACTCCGGCCCGGAGCGCCTGGAGCCCGGCGAGGACCGGGACGTCACGATGGATCTCGAGGTGCTGGCCCCGCGCCTGTGGAGCCCGCGCACTCCGGACCTCTACGCCCTGCGCAGCGAGATCGTCGAAGCCGGGGCCGTGGTCGACGATGAGCTCACGCGGATCGGGATCCGGCGGTTCGAGATCTCCGCCGACGGCTTTCGGATCAACGGAGAGCCCATGTTCCTGCGGGGCACGAACCGTCACCAGGAATACCCCTACATCGGCTACGCGCTATCGGACGCCGCGCAGTACCGCGACGCGCGCAAGATCAAGGACGCGGGCTTCGACTACGTGCGGCTGTCGCATTACACGCACGCCCCGGCGTTCATGGACGCGTGCGACGAGCTGGGTCTGGTGGTCATGGACTGCATCCCGGGCTGGCAGTTCTTCAACCGGGAGGACCCGAAGTTCACCGAGATCCAGTACGACAACTGCCGCCGCATGCTGCGCCGCGATCGCAATCATCCGTGCGTCATCCTGTGGGAGGTGTCCCTCAACGAGACGTCGATGCCGGACGAGTTCATACGGGTCACGCACGAGATCGCGCACGAGGAGCTACCGGGCGACCAGACGTACACGTGCGGTTGGACCGAGGGATACGACGTGTTCATCCAGGCGCGTCAGCACGGCGGCTGCACCGAGGTGACGGACCGCGCCTGCGTCGTGAGCGAGTACGGAGACTGGGAGTACTACGCGCAGAACGCCGGCCTGGCGCAGGATGCCTGGGCCGACCTGGCCCCGGACGAGGCGAACAGCCGGCAGCTCCGCTGGCACGGCGAAGCGGCGCTTCTACAGCAGGCCACCAACTTCCAGGAGGCCCACAACGACAACCTCAAGACCATCGCCTTCGCGGACGGCCTGTGGGTGATGTTCGACTACAACCGGGGCTACGCGCCGGACATCGAGTCCTCGGGCTGCATGGATCTGTTCCGGCTGCCGAAGTTCTCGCGCGAGTTCTTCCGGAGCCAGCGCCCCGCAGATGAGATCCTGCCGGACGCGGAATCCGGACCGATGGTCTTCGTCGCCAGCCACTGGTCCCCCGAGTCGAGCCCGACGGTCCGGGTGTTCAGCAACTGCGATGAGGTCGAGTTGACGCTGAACCGTACCGTAGTGGAGCGGCGGCGGCCGGACGAGAACCGGACTTCAACTCATCTTCAACATCCGCCCTTCACGTTTCAGCTGAAACGTTTCGAGGCGGGGTCGCTGGTGGCCGTCGGGTACATCGAGGGAGAGGAGGTCGCCCGGCACTCGGTCCGCACGCCGGGGAACGTTGAGGAGCTGCGCCTCCGCCTCGACGAGAGCGGCCGCACGTTCGGCGCGGGCGGCCCCGACGTGGCGTTCCTGCACGCCGAACTCCGCGACGCGCGGCGTACCATCGTTCCGGGCGCGTGGGAGAACGTGTTCTTCGGGGCCACCGGAGATCTTGAGCTGATCGGAGCCAACCCGTTCTCCTCGGAGGCGGGGGTGGCCAGCATCCTCGTGCGCTCGCAGGTCGGTGGACCGACCGGCACCGTCTACGCGCTGTGTCTCGCTGGCGACGGTGACCGGGTCCACATCCTTACAGCGTCGCATACCGTGGGCCGCGGCAGCGGCTCCGAGTTCGAGATCCGCGTCACGAGGGACGGCTCGGATCCGGCCACCGCGTCTGTCTTCAAAGGCGGCTCGATCGCCGCCGCGGACCGTGTGCGGGCGGCGCTGCTGGTGGACGGTGCAACGATTGTCGAGGCCGACTCGGCCATGCCCAGGTTCAGGATTCCGGGGAGCACGGCGCCTGCGGGGTCTTAGCCCAAGGCCGGCGAACCGTCGTTCCTGCACGCTGGAGCGCCGCTCAAGCTGAGTCGAGGTTTTTGCTGCGCCGTCTGGCCCGAGCCTGCATGCAAGCGCTATCGTGACCGGTGCGCCGGTCCCGTTGATCGGCCCGTTCCCCGGGAGTCCCCTATATGGGCATGTCGCGTCTTTCTTCGTTCCTCCTGCTGGCTCTCGTCTCTGCGCCGATCGTGGCCGCGCAGGATGGACCTGATTCCCCCCGTCAGCGGCTGCTGATGGACTACGGCTGGACCTTCGCCATCGGCGATCCAGTGGGCGCAGAGCAGCCGGCGTTCGACGATTCCGGCTGGCGGAACGTGGACCTGCCACACGATTGGAGTATCGAGGGTCCGTACGATGAGCAGGCCGCAACCACCGGACGGGGCGGCTATCTGCCGACCGGCGTAGGCTGGTACCGCAGGGCCTTCGAGCTTCCGGAGGGCCCGGGCGATCGGAGCTACCGTATCGACTTCGACGGGGTGTACCAGAACAGCGATGTGTGGATCAACGGCGTGCACCTCGGTCAGCGGCCGTACGGGTACATCGGTTTCCACTACGACCTGACGCCGCACCTCCTGGAGGGCACGAACGTGGTGGCCGTTCGGGTCGACAACTCGAACCAGCCGAACAGCCGCTGGTACTCCGGAAGCGGCATCTATCGGCACGTGTGGCTGACGTCAACCGCTCCCCTGCACGTAGCCCCCTGGGGGGTGTTCGTATTCACGCCCCGGGTGGACTCCGCCTCGGCCACCGTGTCCGTTCGCACCCGGGTGGTGAACGAAGGAACGACTTTCCGCAGAGGCGAGCTCCGGACGGTCATCCTGGACCCGGCGGGGATCGAGGTTACGCGCTCCGTGGCGCCACTGGCGCTGGCCGCGGGGACGGCTGCGAATGTGGCTCTGGAGATGACGGTGACCGACCCCGATCTGTGGTCACTGGAGACGCCCGTGCTCTACTCGATCCGCACGACAATTCTTGATCCAGGCGGTGGCGCGGCCGACGAGACGGAGACGCCGTTCGGCATCCGCCGCATCGAGTACGACTCCGATCGCGGATTCCTGCTCAACGGCCGGCGCGTGAAGATGCTGGGCGTGAACCTGCACCACGACGGGGGACCGGTGGGCGCAGCGGTACCCCAGGCCGTATGGGAGCGGCGGCTTCACCTGTTGAAGGACATGGGTGTCAACGCGATCCGCACGGCGCACAACCCTCCCGCACCCGAGTTCCTCGATCTCACGGACCGCATGGGCTTCCTCGTGATGGACGAGGCGTTCGACGAATGGACACATGGAAAGGTGGAGCACGGCTATCACCAGTACTTCGACGAGTGGCACGAGCGCGATCTGGTGGACTTCATGCGCCGCGATCGGAATCATCCGTCCGTGGTGATGTGGAGCCTCGGCAATGAAATCGGCGAGCAGCACGCCGCGGGCGGTCACGAGGTCCTGGCACGCCTCGTGGACATCGCGCGACGCGAGGACCCGACCCGGCCCCTGACCACGGGCAACGACCATATCTACGCGGACGACGGGGCCACGACCGAAACGTTCCTCGAGCTGCTCGACATCGTGGGCTACAACTACGTCGACCGGTGGCACGAGCGCCGTGAGCTGTACGCGTGGCCGGATCGTCAGGCTCACCCGGAGTGGAAGTACGTCGGCACGGAGAGCGTGGTGGTGTGGGGCACGCGAGGCCAGTACGCGTTGCCGGACGACACGCTGGCGGTACGGCCGTTCTATACCGCTACCATGATCCGGCCCTCCCAGCTGTGGCGGTTCGTGGCCCTGAACGACTGGTTCATCGGCGATTTCATGTGGACGGGCGTCGACTACCTCGGCGAGGCCCGGTGGCCGCGGAAGAACTCGACGTCAGGCGTGCTCGACCTCGTCGGCTTCCCGGACGACGGGTATTACTTCTACCAGAGCCAGTGGACGGACGAGCCGATGCTCCACCTTTTTCCGCATTGGAACTGGGCCGGCCACGAGGGACGGTTCATTCCCGTCCTCGCGTACACCAACGTGGACGCGGTCGAGCTTTACCTGAACGATCGGTTCATAGCCGAGAAACGGCTCGAGTTCCCCCGCCAGGGGACGTCCGGTGGGTGGAACAGCTACGAGACGCCACCCGTGTTTCCGACCACGGCGGACCTGCACCTGTCGTGGGACGTGCCGTACGAGCCAGGCGTCCTGCGGGCCGTCGGTAAGATCGGTGACGAAGTGGTGGTCACGAAGGAGGTACGCACCGCGGGCCCGCCGGCCGCGTTGCAGGCGACCGTGGACCGGTCATCGGTTCGGTCACGGGAGCGGGACGTGGCGCACGTCACGATCGAGGTGGTGGACGCAGAGGGCCGGCTCGTCCCCACCGCCGACCCCACGATCCGGTTTACCGTGGAGGGCCCCGCCCGGCTGATCGGAGTCGGAAACGGGGATCCGACGGACCACAGCTCGTACCAGGGACCCGAGCGGCGAGCGTTTCACGGTCTCGCTCTGGCCCTGGTCCAAACCACGGACGATCCGGGACAGGTCCGGGTGACCGCCCGCGCCAAGGGGCTGCGGCCAGCCTCGGTCGTGTTCACGGCCGTTCCCGGAGAGGGCCCGCCTCGCCTCGACTGACGGACATGACGCCGGCCGGCATCATCTCGCTCCTTCCTGGCACTCTACTCCGGCGGCTCGCCGTCGGCCCGCAGCTCCCATACGAACTCGCTGTCGGGCTCCGGACCGCGCCGGACCTCGAGGCGAGCTGGATCGCCGCGCCGGATGGCCCCGGAATCGTCCGTCTCCAGGTGCAGGAACAGGTCGTCGGCGCTCACCGTGTCCACGGCGGAGGCGTCCGCGAGGTCCCCGATCTCCGCGATTCTCGGGCCCGTCCGGGCGGACGAGTCGTCGAACCGGATGGCCACGTCGGCGCGCACCGGGGCCGCCCCCGGGAGCACCACGTGACCGCCCGTCACGAGCAGGTGGACGTCGATCTCCCGGTTCTCCGGCAGGTCGTCGTAGGC
>JAMJQR010000099.1 GCA_023554335.1 Candidatus Benthicola marisminoris | reverse complement strand
ACGGACGCCGGTGAGATCCGAAATTTCCCGACTCCAGGTCGTGAGGTCCCGCAGCTCGAATCCGGACAACCGATCGTGCCCGCAAGCTCTCGCCAGGACCTGCATCAACTCCGCCGTCGCTCCGAGATAGTTGGCCAGCCGACGGGCCGAAGCGTCGATGATCAGGCGTGCGCGCAACGTCTCCTTTTGCGTCGCGATTCCCACCGGGCAGTGGTTGGTATGGCACGCTCGCATGCCCAGGCAGCCGATGGCCTGAAGGGCGGAGTTCGATATCGCGACCCCATCCGCGCCGAGCGCCAGAGCCTTCACGAAGTCCGATTCCGTCCGGAGTCCTCCGGTGATGATGAGCGTCACGTCGCCAGCCTCACGCTCGTCAAGGTGCCGCCTCGCCCGGGCCAGCGCGACCATGGTCGGCACCGAGATGTTGTTCTTGAAGATGTCCGGCGCGGCGCCCGTCGCGCCACCTCTTCCGTCCAGGACGACGTAATCGATCCCCACCTCGAGGGCGAAGTCGAGATCCTCTTCGATGTGCTGCGCCGACATCTTGAATCCGATCGGGATTCCGTCCGTCGCCTCTCGTACCTGCTGCGCTACGGCCGCGAAGTCGGCCGGAGACGCCAGGTCCGGAAACCGCCCCGGACTTATGGCGGGCTGCCCCTCGGCGATGCCCCGGACTTCCGCGATGCGACCGGTCACCTTGTGTCCCGGAAGATGGCCGCCGGTGCCGGTCTTCGCCCCCTGTCCGGCCTTGAAGTGGAAGGCCTGACAGCGCTTGACCTTTTCCAGGTCCCAGCCGAATCGGCCCGACGCCAGCTCGTACAGGTACCTGCGATTCTCCGCCTGTTCCTCGGGGAGCATGCCGCCTTCGCCTGAGCAGATCCCGGTGCCCGCGATCTCCGCCCCGCGGGCCAGGGCCGTCTTCGCTTCCTCGCTCAGGGCTCCGAAGCTCATGTCGCTGACGAACAGGGGGATGTCCATGCGCAGGGGGCGCGCCGCCTCCGGTCCGATGACCAGCTCGGTGGCGACGGCGGCATCGTCGGCCAGGGGACGCCGCGCGAGCTGGGCTGTCAGGAGCTGGATATCGTCCCATCTGGGGAGATCGGTGAGCGGGACGCCCATCGCGGACACGGCGCCATGGTGTCCGAGCTTGGATAGCCCTTCCCGGGCCAACTGTTGAGTATAGCGATTGTACGGTTCCTCGGGCGTGCCGTGGACGTCCGCGTAGAGCCCCAGGTACTCGTCCCGCCGATAGGGCTGCGGATGGTCCTCGGCCCACGCCTCTACCTCGGCCGCGTCGACGAACACGGCATCCGCTTCCGCGTCGATCCAGGCGCGGAAACGGGGAAGCGCCTCGGCGTTCTCGTACTCGCTCACTCCCGAGTCGATGCGGTAGTCCCACTGGTGCACGCCGCAGATCAAGTTCTCGCCGTCGACATACCCGTCCGCCAGGAGCGCGCCGCGGTGCAGGCACCGCCCGTAAAGCACCGAGACCTGCTCGTCATGCCGGATCACCACGAGGTCCACTTCTCCCACGAGGGCATAGACGGGGGACCGGTCCTCCAGATCGCTCCACCGCGCCACACGTTCTCCGCGTCCTGCGTTCGCTTCGCTCATCACACGAGCTCCGGGTCTGTGATTACCTCTACGAGGCTCGGTCCATCATGGTCCAGGGCCCGCTCCATCGCTGCGTCGAGGTCTGCCGTCTGCTCGACCCTGATCCCCAGAGCACCGCACAGGTTGGCATACTCTGCGAAGTTCGGATTGCTGAGCCCTGTCTGCCACACGTCGTAGTCCGCGCTCCTCTGCTCCTTGGAGATCTTCGCCAGCTCGCCGTTATTGAGCAGCACGTGAACGATGTTCATGGAGTACTTCACCGCCGTGTTGAGTTCTGCCATGTACTGCCCGAACCCGCCGTCTCCCGAGATCGATACGACGCGCCGACCCCGGAGCCTCGGGTCTTCCTCCTGCGTGGCCGCCCAGGCCCCCAGCGCCGCCGGGTAGGCGAAGCCGATCGAGCCCAGGTATCCCGACATGAGGACGGACTGCCGCTCGCACTCGAAGTAGCGTCCGAAAGAGTATGTGTTGTTGCCCACGTCCACCGGGATGATCGCGTCCGCGGGTACGGTCCGGTTGAGTGCCGCGAAGAGCGCTGCTGCACCGATTCCACGTCCGCGGTCGTCCGCTTCGCGGCGGGCCTTCTCCTCTCGCCACAGCCCCCACCGCTCGGCGATCTCGGCCTGCTGGTCCTCGGTGCTCGCCCCAGCCGCCGACGCTTCGCGCAGCAACCGCGCCGTCACCCCGATCTCGCCCCACACCGGTGCGGCCACCGCGTGGAACTTACCAAGAATCATCGGATCGAAGTCGACCTGGATCGTGGGGATCTTGGGGGTGATGCCCGTGTGGTTACTGAAGCTGGCTCCAAAAACGATCAGAAGGTCGGACTCGTTCATGAACCAGCTGGCCACCGGAGTGCCGCTGCGTCCAAGGACGCCCCCGGCAAGCGGGTGGCTGTCCGCGATCACTCCCTTGCCCTTGAACGTTGTAATGACGGGACAGCGGAGGGCCTCCGCGAGGGAGACCACTTCATCCATCTGGAATCTCGCCCCGTGTCCCGCGACGATCACCGGCCGGCGAGCGCTGGAGAGCAGCTCGATCGCCCGGTCCAGCGACTCGCCTGGCGGTCGGATCTCGCGCGCAGGGAGCCGACCCTGCGGCCCTCCGGCCTTGCCCTGAGGCGCCTCGATCGTCTGTACCTCGTCCGGGAAGATAAGGTGAGAGACGCCCCGGTTCAGTATCGCGCTCTTGCAGGCCAGATTGACTAGCTCGGCGTGCCGGCTGTCAGGTAGAACGACCTGGCTCCACTGCGCCACTTTGCCATAAGCCGCCTGGAGATCCACCTCCTGAAAGGCGCCGGGGCCTAGCACCTGCGTATCGACCTGCCCGGTGAGCGCGAGCACGGGCGACCGGTCGACGTTGGCGTCCCACAGCCCGGTGAGCAGATTGGTCGCACCGGGTCCCGCGATCGAGAAGCAGGCAGCCGGCCGCCCCGTGAGCTTTCCGTACGCCGATGCTGCGAAAGATGCCGCGCCCTCGTGGCGGATACCGAAGTAGCCGAGATTCCCGGCAGAAGCCTGCTTTCGAAGCGCCTCGGCCAGACCCAGGTTCGAGTGGCCGACCATTCCCCATACCCACCGGATTCCCCATGCGACCATCGATTCGGCCATCAGGTCGGACACGGTGCGCACCGCCTCGGTCTCGACCGGAAACCCAACGTAAACGCCGTTGTCGCGCACCTCTACGGGAAAGGTGTCCACGCCGTCATCGAAACCGCCCGGGGACTCGCCGGTCAGAGGATGGTAGTCCCAGCCGTGCCACGGACAGCGGAGCATGCCGTTCTCGATCGAGCCTTCACCCAGGGGGCCGCCCTGGTGGGGGCACCTGTTGTCCAGCGCAGCGTAGGTGCCGCCAAAACGCGTCATGCAGACCGTCTGGTGCCGGCAGGTCACCGGCTTGACGCGACCCTCGTCCAACTCGTCCGTATCGAGTACCCGCTCCCACACGAGGTCCGGCGCGTTCTCTGCCATCCGCAACTCCTCTCCCTGCTGCTGGTGTCGGGCCGAGCTCCGCCGCCCCCATGCTACCAGAACGCGCCCGGCGGGGTAAGGTTAAAAGCGAACCGGCGGGGTCGGACCGCTGGTGTGGCCCCGACCATGGTGTGGTGCCGACGCCACAATCACATATCTTGTTCGAGAGCGACGGGCCGCGTGCCGGTCCTGCCGCTCCAGGCAGAGAGTATCGACCCACGGATCAGCAATGAGAATTCGACAGAAGAGGTTGGCTTTCGGGCTCGCCGCGGGAGTCATGCTCTCGCTCAGCGCATGTGCGGTGAATCCGGCCACGGGTGGCCGGATGTTCTCGCTCGTAAGTGAAGGGCAGGAGATCGAGATGGGCCAGCAGGCCATGCTCCAGGTGGACGCGAGCATGGGTCTGTACGACAACCCGGAGCTCCAGGCCTACGTGGACTCCGTGGGTCAGGCCATGGCCGCGGTCTCCGAGCGACCCGACCTCCCGTGGTCCTTCAAGGTGGTCGACGATCCGGTGATCAACGCCTTTGCCCTGCCCGGCGGACCGGTATACCTGGCCCGGGGCATCATGGCCCACTTCAACAGCGAGGCCGAGATGGCCTCCGTCCTCGGCCACGAGATCGGCCACATCACGGCCCGGCACAGCGTGGAGCAGATCAGCCGCGCTCAGCTGATGCAGATCGGATTGGTCGCCTCGGTGGTGCTGGTGCCCGAGCTGCGTCCGTTCGGCGATGCCCTGGGCGGAGGACTCTCGATGCTCTTCCTGAAGTTCGGTCGCGATGACGAGAGCCAATCCGACCAGCTGGGTTTCCGCTACATGACCCGACTCGGGTACGACCCGCAGGGCGCAGTGGACATGTTCGAGATCCTGGAGCGGCAGCGGGATACTTCGGGGAACACCGTACCGGAGTGGCAGTCCACCCACCCCGATCCGGGCAACCGGGTGCTGGCGGCCGAGCAGCGGATCGCGTCGTCGCAGATCGAGGGCGGCATCGTCAGGGACGACGAGTACCTGAGGCGGATTGACGGGATGATGTTCGGCAAGGACCCGGCTCAGGGGTTCTTCGTCGAGGGACGATTCGTCCATCCGGACCTCAGGCTTCAGTTCCGATTTCCAGAGGGTTGGGCCACGCAGAACGCTCCCACGGCGGTGCTGGCCCAGTCGCCTGAGCGAGATGCCGTGATGCAGCTGACGCTCGCGGAGGGGAGCACACCCGAAGACGCGGCCACCGAGTTCTTCAGCCAGCAGGGCATCGAGCGGCTCGGTGCCCGCAGCCGGACGGTCAACGGACTGCCGGCCGTGCAGGGGACTTTCCGGGTCGAGACTCAGGATGGGGCTCTGGACGGCCAGGTCCTGTTCGTCAGGCACGCGGAGCTGGTGTTCCGATTCATGGGCTACACCCCCTCGTCGCGCATGGGGACCTACGCGGTGACGTTCGAGCGGTCGCTCGAGAGCTTCGCCCCCATGAACGAGGAGCGGTGGATCGGCCTCGAGCCGCGACGCCTGGACATCGTGAGGGTGCCAGCGGAGATGACCGCGGAGCGTTTCTTCATGCGATTCCCGTCCACGGTCACTCTGGAGACCGTCCGGGTCATCAACGGCTGGGAGGCCGGCCACGTGATACCGGAGGGGACCCTGGTGAAGAGGGTAGTGGGCGAGGGCGTTCCGGGAGACGAATGACGCGATCGGCACGGTCGCGAGTTTTGGCAAGGTTCCTGCACGAGTGAAGGCGGTTCTGTTCCGATTCTGATCACGCCAGACACGGCGGATTCATGCGTCTATTCGGCGCGCGTCGTGGCTGGAAGGGCGGCCGGGAACGGCCCGCCAACGAAGGAGGAAACGTTGCATAACGCCACGAAGTACGGTGCGCTTCTCGCTGTTCTGGCCATGTTCGCGGTGCCCGCTACCGGGTGGACGCAGCCCGCGACGGGCAAGGTCTCGGTCGACCTGCGGGCGGGGGTGGCGATTCCCGCCGGAAACATGGCCAAGATCACGGACGTCGGTGGGATTGGCGGCGCGAGCCTGATGTGGAACTTCCATCCGAACTGGGCGATCCGGGCCGACTTCGACTACATGAAGCTGGACGACGGCACCGACCCGTTCGGCGTGGTCCTGTCTCCGCCCCAGGACCTGATGTTCTTCGGCGGCAGCATCGAGGTCAACTTCAACGCCCCCAGGTACCAGACGCTGCCGTTCACGTTCATGGTGAACATCGGCGCCGGCGCGATGAGGATGGACGTTGACGAGACCTTCGACCCGGGACACCCGGCGGCCGGATTCGAACATACCTACCCGGCGCTACAGGGTGGGCTGAAGGTCGGCTACCAGCTCAAGCCCTGGATCAACATCTTCGTGAACGGCACCGGGTACTTCATCATCATGGACTCGAACGACACGCTCGTGTTCGTCGATCCCGACGCTGGCGTGAACAATTTCGACACGGGCTGGGTCATCCCCGTTACGGCGGGCGTGCGTCTCACGTTCCTCCGCTGACTCGATGCAGGACACGACCGCGTGACGGGGCCGGAACAGAACCGTCCCCAACAGACGCTCCTGGTGGCCCTGGCCCATCCCGACGACGAGGTGGGCATGGTCGCCGCGATGCGCGCCCAGGTGGAACGCGGTGACCGCGTCGTCCTCCTGTGGCTGACCCGTGGCGAGATGACCGAGGCCCTGGGTCCGATCCCCACCGAAGAGATTCTCCGCCGCCGCACCGAGCACGGGCGTATCGCGGGAGAGATTCTCGGAGTGGAGACCCGGTTCCTCGACTTCCCCGATACGGCGGTACACGCTACGCCCGAGGCCGCGGCGCGCGTCGCACGCGTGCTCGCGGAGATTCAGCCGGACGGTGTCCTGACCTGGGGCCACGCCTGGCGCAGAGGTCTGCGGCACCCTGATCATCAGGCGACCGGCAAGATCGTCCGCGATGCGATCACCCTGGCTCGCATCAAGCGCTGCGTGGCGCCGTTGGCGCCGCATCGGAAGCCGGCTCCCGTCTTCACCTACCGCGGGCGACACTCGCAGATGCCGGCCGTAGCGATCGATGCGGCCCCGTACCGGGACAAGATCCGGGAGCTCGCCCTCCACTACCAGCGCGAGCTGGAGTTTCCGGATCCCGACTGGCTGGAGGATAGACTCCGGTCCATCGGACGGCGCTGGGACCTGGACATGGCCGAGGAGTACGACGCGTGGGAGACGCGGGGAGGCCTTGTACAGTCTCTGCTCCCGGTGGAGGTCCACGGTCCCGGCGACCACCCCGAGCGAACGCGCGAAGAGACGCTGTAGACTGGGGCCGGTTCAGTGCAACTGGCGCCGGCGGCCGCATCGGCCGATCTTGCCCTCCCAAGTGAGCCGCGCGCCCGCGCGGCGGTTGGACCGAGGCTGTACCCAAAGGAGACTACGGATGAAGAAGAGCGTCTGGATCACACCGGCTTTGCTGGTCTTTGCCCTGGCGTTCGCCGCTCCGGCGTTCGCTCAGGATGTCGCCATGGAGGGCGAAGCGAAGGCCATGGAGGCGATGGAGTCGCACAACGAGATGATGGGCGAGGGGTGCGAGTGCGAGTGCATGAAGGGCATGCACGAGAAGATGATGAAGATGCACGGCGAAGAGGGGCACGCCGAAGGCATGGCGCACGCCGAGGGCATGGACTCCGCCGAGGGCATGGATTCCGACGAGGGTCACACGGAGATGAAGGCGGCTCACTCGGAGATGATGGCGGGCTGCAAGTGCATGTCCGGTGAGAAGGGCGAGGGCGAGCAAGCCATGAGCTGCAAGATGCACGGCGAGGGCGGAGAGAAGGGCGAGATGAAGGGCGAGGGCATGCAGCACCGGCATGGCATGGAGACTGAGGAGTCGGTGGAGACCGACACCGAGAGCTGAGGCTTCGCGGCCCGGCCGCGGCTCAGGCGACGGAGCGAAACGGAGTGGGATCCCCGGAAGCCGGGTGCCCCCGCTCCGTTTCTTCGTTCCTGTTCAGTTCTGAGAGCACCTCGCTGGAATCACAGCGGTCCAGATCGAAGGCCCGCCCCCCGGGTGCCCCGCCCTCGAGCCAGTTGGTGACGATCAGGCTCGGCGTCAGATCGGCGGGTTGAAATACGGTTTCCGCCTGCAGCTCACGGGTACGCACGGCGTAGCAGGCGTCTTCCACGACCGATCTCCACTTCGAGTCCGACCACGATACGAGGCGGCGATCGAGCACGCGCCCGCGCGCGACAGGGATCAGGACACCCTGCGAGTCGAGTGCCCCCGGCAGCACGATGAGCCATGACCGATCGACCCAGGGTCTCTCCAACACGTACCTGTAACTGTCCAGTTCTTCGAGCCAGGCGAGGCGGCGCTGCCAGGAAATCGCCTCATCCAGCCTCCCGCCGGCCGCAGCTCGTTCCCGTCGCCCTTCGAAGCGAAGCATGACCTCCTGCAGGTAGGCCGGCTCCTCCAGCAGCCGTACGGCCTCTCGAACCTGGCTCCGGTACGCGTCGAGCCCCACCAGGCCCACGCACGGTGCCGTGCACTGGTCGATCCCATGTTGAAGACATGGAGAGGCATCGGGGTCCGGCCGAATCGCGCCGGCGCAGCTGCGGAGCTGCAGGATCTTCTCCAGCAGCTGGATGACTTCCACGGGCTGCCTGCGGCCGCGGTACGGACCGAAGTGCGTCGCCCTCGGCCGGCGGGGACGGCCGATGACGCGCAGGCGAGGGAAGGGGGCGCCCCAGTCCACCTCGATGTACCAGCCTTTCGATCGGTTCTTGAGCGCCTTGTTGAAGGCCGGACGGTACCGCTCGATGCGGTCGGCTTCCTCCAGCTTCGCCTCGAGATCGGTGCCCGCGCGGTGCAGCGACACGGATCGGGCGAGGCGCACCATGAGCGCCATTCGCTCGTCCTTCGGTCCCCCGCCGTAGAAGTAGCCGCGCACCCGCCGCTTGAGGTTTACGCTCTTGCCTACGTAGATGGGCGTACCGATCTCGTCCTGGAACTGGTAAACGCCGGGAGCCGACGGGAGGTCGTGGGGTACCCAATCGGGAACTGGGCTCTTGCGCCGGCTCATGTCGCGTGCGAATCCTGGCTTCGGCGTTCGTCCGGATGTTCGGTACCTGTTCGGTCAAGGATGATACGGTGGGACGATTGAGGCAAGTTCGATCGGGGCTGGCGACCCCACTGCTGGCGGGCTTCCTGGCGGCGGCCTGCGCTTCCGCGCCTACCGACGGATCCGAGGTCCCCGTGCTCGCCGAGACGGGATCGGAGGCC
>JAMJQR010000098.1 GCA_023554335.1 Candidatus Benthicola marisminoris | reverse complement strand
GCGCACCGCGCTCTCACCGGAGTTCAACTCCGATTTCACCGCCTCCGGCGTGACCTACGTGTACAGTCTCGTGTTCTCGGTCGGGCTCTGAATCAGTCCGGATGACCATGAACCACCCGCGCGCACGAAATCTCCTTGCTCTGATCCTCGTCGGCTCGGCCGCGGTCCTCGCTCCCCGATTCCTCCGTCCGGACGCACTTGTGATCACGCGCGCCATGCTCGCGACGACGATCTCCGAGATCTGGGTGGAGCAGGACTCGGTTGTGGTCGAGTTCGAGATCGGGTCCGCGGACATACAGGCGTTCCGCAACCTCCTTCCCGATGAGCTCTACGCCCGGCTCGGGCACGAGCCGGAGCCCTGGATCGACCGCCTGACCCGGTTCGTCGCCGAGGACTTCGTCGTGCGGGCCGATGGCGGATCGCCGGCCCCCGGGCGCCTCCGGTCCCTGGAAGTCCGGCAGCGGCTCCAGCGGGATCAGGTCACCGGCGAGGCGCTTCCCAAACAACCGGAAGAGGCGGAGAACGTGGTGTTCGCCCGCCTTGCCTATCCGATCCCGGGACGTCCCGCTGCAATCACGATCGGTCCCGGCTCGTCCCGGTCGGCCGGCGACGTGGCCAGCATCGGATTCGTGGTCTACCACGGCGGTCTGCACGTCAACGATTTCCGCTATCTCGGGCAGCCCGAGCGCCTCGTGCTGGACTGGGCCGATCCCTGGTACTCGCAGTTCGAGAATCGGAATCTGTGGCGGCAGTACCGATCGCCGATTTCGGCCTTCCTGTACGTGGAGCCGTTCGAGGTTCGGAAGGAGATCGTGGTGCGCCCGCGCGACCTGGCCGAGTGGGGACTCGACCTGGGCCTGCAGGGTCGCGACGCGATTCCCGTGGCGGAGCAGGAGGAGATCAAGCGGCGGGTGGCGGAGTTCCTCGCCGAGCGGAATCCGGTGATCATCGACGGCGAGCCCGCGGAGGGTTTCCTTGAGCGCATCCACTTCATCTACCGGAATCTGCGCTCCAGCGGAGTGATCCAGCCCCCGCGCGACCTGGACGCCGTGTCCGCCACGCTCGGGGTGATCTGGGTCTATCCGGTCAGCGGCTTGCCGGGCGAGGTGGAGATGACCTGGGATCTGTTCACGGACCGGGTCGACCGGATTCCCAGTGCGGCCACGGACGAGGCGGGCAGTCTTCCGTACTTCCTATCGCCGGACGACCGAGTGCTCCGGTGGGAGAACTTCCTGACGAATCCCACCGTTCCCGGGCTTGTGCCGGTCGAAGATCCGCCCGGACGCAGCTACCTCTACCTGGCCGCTTCGATACTGTCGCTCGCCCTGCTCCTGTGGATGGCCTGGCGATTGGTGGGGGAGATCCGGGTGAGCGGCCGTCCCGCGGCCACCACCCTGGCGGTCGCCGCGGTGGCGGCCGTGGCGGTGTGGTTCGCCATGCCGGCGGGTCTCCAGGCCGTCCGAATGAGCGACGAGGACACGCAGGCCGTATTGACGGGTCTGCTGCTCAACGTCTACAAGTCGTTCGACTACCGGGACGAAGAAGCCATCTACGACGCGCTGGCCCGCACCGCGTCCGGCGATCTATTGACGGACATCTATCTCGAGACGCGTCGCAGCCTCGAGCTGGCGAACCAGGGAGGAGCCCGCGCCAAAGTCCGTACCGTGGAGGTGCGCGAAGCCACCAACGAGTCACTCGGCGGTGAGCCGGGCTTCCGGACCCGCGCGACGTGGGACGTGGAGGGATCCGTCGGGCACTGGGGGCACGTGCATCAGCGCCTGAACCAGTACGAGGCGGAGCTCACCGTGCGGGTCGTCGACGGGGTCTGGAAGATCACGGAGCTCGCTGTGCTGACCGAAGAACGGCTGCCGACGTCCGCGACGCCGGGCGCCGGCTCCACGACGCCTCCGGGCGGTGGTATGTAGCGCATGGTTCGGATCGAGGGGCTTCGGTTCCGGTACGGCGAGGGCGACTTCCACCTCGACATCCCTGAGCTCCAGGTGGAGGACGGGGATACTACGGCGTTCATCGGCCCTTCCGGCTCTGGAAAGACCACGCTTCTCAACCTCATCGCGGGGATCATCCGGCCCGAGACCGGGAGAGTGGAGACCCGGGGAGTGGAGGTGTCCAGCCTCCCGGATGCCGACCGACGGCGGTTCCGGATCACGACCGTGGGCCTCGTATTCCAGGAGTTCGAGCTGCTGGAATACCTGTCCGTCCTGGACAACATCCTGCTGCCCTATCGACTCCACTCGGCCCTGTCGCTGGATTCGGAGGTTCGAGAGCGCGCGCGGTCCCTGGCCGAGCGCGTCGGGATCGCAGACAAGCTCGATCGGCACCCGCGCCGGCTCTCGCAGGGCGAAAGACAACGGGTCGCGGTCTGCCGCGCCGTCCTAACCGACCCGCCGCTCCTGCTCACGGATGAGCCGACGGGCAATCTCGATCCGGTGAATCGCGAGCGCGTGCTGGACATCCTGTTCGACTACGTGCGGGAGAGCCGGACCACCCTCGTGAGCGTCACGCACGATCACGAGATCCTCTCTCGCTTCGGGCGCGTGGTGGACTTCCGGGACTTCCACTCGACGGGCGTCGCGGAAGTGAGCCCCGGCGATGAAGAGGGGGGTGGAGCCTGATGGACACGCTCTACCTGGCCTGGCGCTATCTCAGGTTCCACCGGATCAAGACGGCGATCCTCGTGGCGGCTATCACGCTCATCGTCTTCCTGCCGATCGGTCTTCGCGTGCTGGTGGACCAGAGCTCGCGGCAGCTCACGGCCCGGGCGGAGGCCACTCCGCTGGTGGTCAGTGCGAAGGGAAGTCCCACGGAGCTGACGCTCAATACGCTTTACTTCTCATCCGACGTTCCCGCTCGCACCACGTACCGGGCTGCCAGCGAGATCCAGGAGACGGGGCTCGCGCCGGCGATACCCATGTACGTTCGCTTCCGTGTGCGCGACCAGCCGATCGTGGGCACGACGCTGGAGTACTTCTCGTTCCGCGGACTGGAGCTGGCCCAGGGGCGCCAGATGACCGTGCTGGGGGAAGCCGTGCTCGGCTCCCGCGCGGCGGAGCGGCTCGGAGTGGGTCCGGGCGACCACGTCATCTCGTCGCCGGAGAGCGTGTTCGATATCGCGGGCGTCTACCCGCTCCGCATGCCCGTCGTGGGCGTCCTGAACTTCTCCGATTCGGCTGACGATGACGCCGTGTTCGTGGACGTGAAGACGGCCTGGGTGATCGAGGGCCTGGGGCACGGGCACCAGGACCTGTCGCAGCCCGAGGCCGCCGCGGGGGTGCTCCGCCGCGACGGAAACGTGGTGGTGGGAAATGCGGCCGTCATGCAGTTCAACGAGATCACCCCCGACAACATCGACAGCTTCCACTTTCACGGGGACCTTTCCGGCTTTCCGCTCACGGCCGTCGTCGCGATGCCGCCGGATCAGCGATCGTCCGCTCTGCTCCAGGGCCGCTACCAGGACTCCGAGCTGAGCCAGATCGTGGATCCGTCCGAGGTGATGGACGAGCTGCTCGACACGATTCTCGCGGTGGAGAAGTTCGTAATCGCGGGAGCCGTGACCGTCGGTCTCGCGACGCTCGCCACGGCGTTCCTGGTGTTCGCTCTCTCACTGCGGCTTCGCAGGAGGGAACGCGAGACCTTGTTCAAGATCGGGGGATCACGCGCGGCCATCGGCACCGTCATGACCTCCGAGATCGTCGCGGTCTTGACCGCAGGCGTCTTGTTGGCCCTGTTGCTCACGTTCCTGACGCAGACCTATGGGGACGTGATCATTCGGGCCCTGATACGATGAATACAACGGAGAAGGCAATGACCGGGCGAGTGAAGTTCACGGGTCTGGCGCTGGTGTTGAGCCTGGCGGGATGTGCGGGCCCCGCCCCGGAAGGCGAGGTGGAGGCCGATGTGCCAGAGCCGGTGATCGAGGCGCAGCTCCTGGTCTACACGACCAACTACCCGCTGGCGT
>JAMJQR010000097.1 GCA_023554335.1 Candidatus Benthicola marisminoris | reverse complement strand
ACCACGTGGCAGAGCCCTCTGTCCCAGGCCTCTCGCTCGTAGTCGGTCGGCGCCGTGCGAGCCATGGGCCCGCGGTTACTCGGAGGCCTTCTCGGTCTCTTCCGCCCCTTCGGCCGGCGTCTCGGCAGCCTCGTCGACCTCGGCAGCGACATCGGCCTCGGCCTCGGCAGTCACCGCTTCCTCGACCTCTGGCTCCACGACTTCGGCTTCCGCTGCAGCGGCCTCCGCTGCAGCCTCCGCTGCCGCGGCCTCAGCAGCCGCGGCTTCCATGGCCGCAAACTCCGCCTCAGCGGCCGCCGCCTCGGCTTCGGCCTTCGGCGAGATTCCGCCCTCCCACCAACGGCGCTCGCGCACCCGGGCGCGCTTGCCGCGGCGAGCCCGCAGATAATAGAGCTTCGCCCGGCGGACGTGTCCGCGCCGCACGACCTCGATCCCGGCGATGGTGGGCGAGTGCACCGGGAAGATGCGCTCGACGCCTACGCCGCCCGAGATCTTACGGACCATGAAGGTCTCGTTCAGGCCAGCCCCTTTGCGAGCGATGCAGATGCCCTCGAACGCCTGGATCCGCTCCTTGGCGCCCTCGCTGACCCGCACGCGCACCCGGACCGTGTCGCCGGGCGAAAACGCCGGCAGGTCGGACCGCACCTGGGTCTTCTCGATTTCCGCAATCCTCGGATCCACGATTTCGCTCCTTCCGGGGTCGCCCTGGGCGACCGAATCTAATTCCGTCCCTTGTTCTTTCCCAGCAAGCGCGGGGTGCGAAGGATCAGCTCTCTTCGCTCTCCCAGAGCTCGGGTCGTCTCTCTCTCGTCAGCTGCTCCGCCTTCCGGCGGCGCCACTCCGCTATCCGGCCATGATCGCCGGAGCGAAGCACCTCGGGAACCTCGAGTCCCCGATACTCGGCCGGCCGCGTATATACGGGCGGCGCGAGCAGTCCGTCGTAGAACGAGTCCCCCGCGGCAGACTCGTGGTCGCTCATGGCACCCGGCAGCAGCCGGACCACCGCGTCCACCACCACCAGGGCCGCAGGCTCGCCGCCGGAGAGGACGTAATCGCCCACCGACAGCTCTTCGGTGGCCACACCCTCTGCTACCCGCTCGTCCACTCCCTTGTAGTGTCCGCACAGCAGCGTCAGCTCCGGCTGCATGGCGAACCGTACCGCCGCATCGTGATCGAACACTGGGCCTCGCGGGCTCAGCAGCACGATCGGTCCCTCCGGCCGCAGCGCGTCCCGGGCCTCGAAGAACGGCTCGGGCTTCATCACCATGCCCGCTCCGCCTCCGAACGGCTCGTCGTCCACCGTCCGGTGTCGGTCGTGAGTGAAGTCCCTAAGGTCAACGACCCGGTACTCCACCAGACCGGCGGTCGAGGCGCGTCCCGGGATACTCGTCCCGAGCGGCACTTCGAAGAACTCCGGGAAGATCGTGACGACGTTGATTCTCACGCCCTCAGTCCTCCAGGAGCCCCGGCGGCGGATCGATCACGATCCGGCGCCCCTCCCGATCCACCTCCGTCACCAGCTGCCGGCCGAACGGGATTAGCAGCTCCCGGTCCCCGGCCATCACGCCGAGCAGCAACTGCGCCCCGGTCTCGTACGACGTCGCCACCTCACCCACCGACTCGCCATCCGCGCGCACGACGTTGAATCCCACCAGCTCGTGCAGGAAGAACTCATCGTCGTCCAGCTGCCGAAGCTCTTCCTCGTCCAGGGCCAGCTCGCGGCCGCGCAGCCTCTCGGCGGCCGACCGATCCGCAATTTCGCGAAACCGGAGCAGCACGCCTCCCTTGTGCCGGCGGACGCTCTGGAGGCGGAGGCTCGAAGGCCCGCCGGCCCTGCCGGCGACGACCCTGAACGTCCGATCGGGAACGAAGACCTCGTCCGGATCACCCGTCATGAGCTCGACCAGCACCTCCCCGTCGAGCCCGTGCGCCTTTCGAATCAGCCCTACTACGATCTCGCCCATCGTGCTTCGAGGCTGAGGCGGCTGGCGGCCGCCCTGACCTCAGTCCTTCTTGTCCGCCTCTTCGTCGGCTGCCTCTTCGACAGCTTCTTCGACTTCCTCGGCGGCTTCCTCGGCCTCGGCTGTCACTTCTTCTGCGGCTTCCTCGGCTTCAGCCTCAACTTCCTCCGCGGCTTCCTCGACTGCCTCATCGACTTCGGCGGCAACCTCTTCAACCGCTTCCTCCGCAGCCTCTTCTGCAGGTTCCTCGACTTCCTCGGCGGCTTCCTCGGCCTCGGCCGTCACTTCCTCCACGGCTTCCTCGACCGCCTCTTCGGCCTCTGCGGCGACCTCTTCCACGGCCTCTTCAGCCTCGGCAGCTAATTCCTCGGCAGCCTCTTCGGCCTCCTCGACAGCGTCCTCAGCGGCCTTCTCGGCCTCGGCGGCAGCGGCTTTCGCCTCTTCCTCGGCCTCCTTTGCCGCCTTCTTTGCGGCCTCCTCGGCGACCTGCTTCGCCGCCGCGACCTCTACCGCCCTAAGCTTCTGAGCCTCGGCGGCCACGGCGGCCCGCTGCGACGTCTTCTGCTCGCCCGGAGGCGGCCCCAGCGTCACCACGGTCTCCTCGAGGGAGTCCGCCGTCTCGCCCGCCTGGAACTTCTGCCAGACGCCGGTCTTGCGGAATATCGAGACCACGGTGTCCGTGGGCTGCGCGCCCTCGTACAGCCAGTTCAACGATGCCGCCGCGTCCAGCCGGACGATGGAGGGCTGTGTGCGCGGGTTGTACGTCCCGAGTGTTTCGATCGCCGGACCGTCACGCTGCTCGTTCACGTCGCTCACGACGATGCGGAACGATGCCTGCTTCTTCCGGCCCGTGCGCTGCAGTCGAATGGTTGTCGCCACTGATCCTGTTCCCCTGGTTACGTCAATCAGTCATGGACCGCGTCGCCGTTCGGCTCCGCGCGTCCGTCATTGAAGCAGCGAGTCCAGCTTGCCACCGGCCGCGAGGCGCGGGGCCAGCTTGCCCATCTGCTTCATCATCTTACGCATCTCCTTGAACTGCTTCAGGAGCCGGTTCACCTCGTGCACCGGCCGTCCCGAGCCCTTCGCCACCCTTGCCCTGCGCGAGCCGTTCATGATCTCCGGCTTGCGGCGCTCCGCGGGCGTCATGGAGAGAATGATCGCCTCCATGTGCTTGATGCGGCGGGGATCGACGTCTACCCCTTCCAGCATCTGCGGCTTCACGCCCGGTATCATCTTCAGGAGACCCTCTATGGGTCCCATCTTCTGTATCTGCTTCGTCGCCTGGAGAAAGTCCTCCAGGTCGAACTGTCCGCCGCCCAGCACCTTCTTCTCGAGCGCCTCGCCGGCCTCGATATCGAACGTCTGCTGGGCCTTCTCCACGAGGCCGACGATATCCCCCATCTGGAGGATCCGGCCCGCCATGCGCTCCGGCTCGAACGCGGTCAGGTCCTCGAGCCGCTCACCGACGCCGACGAACTTCACCGGCACGCCGAGCACGCCGTGGATCGACAGCGCCGCCCCGCCCCGCGCATCCCCGTCCATCTTGGTGAGGATCACGCCCGTGATCCCGACCGTCTCGTGGAAGCCCTCGGCGATCCGCACGGCTTCCTGCCCCGTCATGCCATCCGCGACCAGGAGCACTTCCTGCGGCGCGATCTCCGCCTTGAGCCGCCTGAGCTCGTCCATTAGCTCGGCGTCAGCTTGAAGGCGTCCCGCCGTGTCGATGATCACGTGCGTCGAGCCCGCCCTGCGGGCGCCGTCTACGGCTCCCGCGGCCAGCGCCACCACATCCTTCTGGTCCGGCTCGTGAACGACCGGCACGTCGATCGACTCCGCCAGCGTCACCAGCTGCTCACCCGCCGCGGGCCGGTACGGATCGCACGCCACCAGCGTCGGCCGCCGCCCATTTCGATCGAACCGGCGGGCCAGCTTTCCGGCGCTCGTCGTCTTCCCCGAGCCCTGGAGCCCCACCAGCATGATCACTGTCGGCGGCACCGCCGCCTCGGCCAGCGCGGACTCCGCGCTCGCTCCGCCCAGGACCTCTACCAGCTCGTCGTGCACGATCTTGACGACCTGCTCGGCCGGACGGACTGCTTCCAGCACCTTCTCCCCGAGCGCGCGCTCTTCCACACGCTTCAGGAAATCCCGAGCGACGTGGAAGTTCACGTCTGCCTCGAGCAGCGCCCGGCGCACTTCCCGGAGACCCTCTCGGAGCATGGGCTGCGTGATCACGCCACGCCCCTTGAGGCGGCGGAATACGCCGTCCAGCCTTTCTCCGAGCTGCTCGAACATCCCGTCCCGGTCCCCGCCCCGGCTCACACTGCCACAGGGCCGTCCGGGGCCCTTTCAATACAAAAGACGCGACGCCGTGACTCGGTTCGCGTCTGCCGGCGCCGACCCGCGCGGGCCAGCCCGAATTCGAGAGCCCCAGATTATAGCGAAAGCGGCCGAATCGGGCAATCCGGCGGAGGCAAATACCCGCCGGCCCTCGGGTCGGGTCGCGCTCAACGCCGGGAAGCATATCTTCCTCTGCCGCGGCCTGCCTCCGTGACTGGCCGCCGAACTGACTACAGGAGCCTCATCATGCGACTTCGCATCGCTTTCGCCTCGATCATGCTGCTCGCCTTCACGGCGGCCCCAGCCGCCGCACAGGTCGGGATCACCGCGGGTGGTATCTACTCGGACGCCAGCGTCGAGCTGAACGGCACCAGCCTCGAAACCGATAGCCGCACCGGCTTTCAGATCGGCGCCTCGTACGCGACCGGAGGCATCTTCGGCGTGATCGTCGGCGGCTACTACTCGGAGAAGGGCTTCGACCTCGTCTCGACGGCGGAGCGGATCCGCCTGTCGTACATCGAGGTCCCGGTGATGGGAGTCGTGCGCCTTCCGTTTCTGGAGAGGGTCCTCGGGCCTCGCGTCTACGGCGGTATCAATGGCGCCTTCGAGGTGAGCTGCAGCACGGAGGGCTCGGGCCTCGTGTCGGCCTCACTGTGCGAGAACACCAACTCGTTCGACTTCGGACTGAGGGGCGGGATCGGACTCCAGGTGCTGTTCTTCGGACTCGATTTCGCCTACACGTACGGACTCTCCGACGTGGCGAAGGAAGAGACTTTGAAGATCAACAACCGGGCCTGGTCGCTGGCCCTCCTCATCGGCGTCGGCTGAGGCTCGGGAACGGGGGAGGACGGACCGCCAGCCGTCCTCCTCTAGTCCGCTTCCGACGCCGTCTCCTCCTCCGCTCCACCAGTTTCGGCGGTGTCCGGCTCGCCCCCCCCTGTTTCGATTCTCCACAGCAGGTCGGTGCTCTGCTGGTCCCCCGTGATCGCCTCAATGGACCACCTGGCGGTGAGCAGATAGCGCAAGCGGAGGGTGCTGATCGGTTCGTGGATTCCCACGCCGTAGCCGACGTAGAGCCTGGGTGAGAGGTACTTGCCCACGACCAGCTGCGCCTTGTTCTGGCTGGATCCCGTGTCGATCCTCGCTTCGTCCAGGCCGAGGCTCGGAGCGAGGCTCATGGCCAGCATGTTGGCGCCCAGCACGGCGGCGGCGTTGGAAGCCTGGTTCCCCTGAGTGCCCGATGTCTGGCTCATGGGGCGGCCGAAGAGGATGTAGGCCATCACGTCGCTCTCCGACTTCGGCGGGACCGAATACGTAGAGACGTCCAGGTCCTGCACCGTTCCGCCGATCCGGAATCCCGCTTCAGTGCCATCGGAGGAGCGCACGAACGCCCGTGCATCCAGCGCCGGATCGTCGATCGGCCCCGAGAAGATGAGGCGTCCCGGATCGATTCTGAGCTCCTGCCCGAAAGATCGGAACGTGCCGTTGATGAAACGCACCTCTCCCCGCCCGGTGGGCTCCCTCATCGGCTCCTGCTGAATCCGCACGTCGCCCACGAGGTTCGACGTGAACCCGAAGCCGTTGAAGAAGACGTCGTCACCCAGGGTGACCGTCACGTCGGCACCGAACGGAACCGGAGGCTCTCTCTCGACCTGAGTTGCTCCGACGATGATCACGTCTTCCGACGGGACCACGGCGGAGGGGGGAATCTCGGGAAAGCCAAGTCGTCCCCTCGGGATCGCGACATTCCCGGTCAGGCGGGCCGAAGTTCCGTCGAATGCCAGGTCCAGCGTTGGGTTCGCTCGGAGGTTTACTTCCGGAATGTCGATGAGAAGGAACCGTTCCCCGCGCACCTGGAACACACTGGGATGCTCTGCCGATGGATATCGCTCCGTCCGTCCGGTCAGGGTCAGTAGGCCTTCGCCCGAGCGGACCTGTCCGTCCACCTCGACGGTTCCGTCGGGTCTGCCCGTGGCCGAGAAGCGGATGTCGGCGAGCTCCAGTCCCAGGGTTGGAATGAGGGCGTAGCCATCCGCGACTCTCGCCTCCCCATCCACGGTGAGGCCAGCCAGCGTTCCCCCAACCTCGCTGGTCAGCCGAAAAGACCCGCGGGCATCCGAGATGTCGATCAGAAAGGCCTCGACGACGGACAGGTCATCCACGCGGATTTCGAGGCTCCCGTCCACGGGCTGTTCCTCGGGGTCCAGGCTCAGCGAGGTCAGGCGTGGCAGGTCCAGCTGCCCCGACATTGCAAGGAGCTCCTTCTGATCCAGGCCGTCGATGACGAAGTCCAGCTGTGCGGCCAGGCCTTCCGGACCGACCTCGGCGACCAGTCGGGCCGGATCCACGACCAGGGTCCAGCCCTGTCCGCGTACCGTATTCGTCAGCACCATCGAGTCCGTCGCCGCGCGCAGGCTTCCGTTCAGATTCCGATCGGCATCGACGTCGAGGTCCGCGGTGGCCGCGAAGCTCCCGGACACGTCCCACTGCGGGAGAAGGTCGTCGGTGAGAAGAAGCAGGTCATCCGCCGCGACATCCAGGTGTGCGGACAGCGGCTGCTCGCCCAGCCGGGAGAGGTCATCGAGGCCACCGATGGCCATCGGCGATTCTACCCGGCCGCTGACGTCCAGCAGGCGCACACCCACGGAATCGGCCAGGCGCAGGTCGATTGCCCCGCTGAGGCCCTCGGAGCCGGACGCCACGGTCACCTCGATCGGCTCGAAGTACAGCCTCCGGGTTTCGCCGCGAACGTCCCTCGCAAGCACTCCTTCGCTGGTGCGGAGATCTGCCTGACCGGTCACATCACCCGCGGACCCGATCTCGAGGGCCACGTCGGCGTCCACCACTGCCTGGGCCGACAGACCCTCTGGCATCCAGGGCTCCAGTACACTCAGGTGGAGCGAGTCCACTTTCAGACTCGCGGATAGCGGCTGGTCTCGCAGGCGGGTGAAGTCGTCCAGCACCCGGATCGCGACCGGGGATTCCACCCGGCCGAGCACGTCCAGCACGCTGGCGCCTGCCGAGTCGGCCACGTGCAGATCGACCGTCCCGCTCAAACCACCCGGGCCGGACGAGGCCGTGAGCTCGACCGGCCCGAAGAACAGCGTCCGAGTACCCTCCCGCAGGCGCCGCGTAACCGAGCCCTGGCTCGTTCGAACGTCTACCTGGCCATTCACGTCGCCCGTGGGCCCGACCGCGAGCGACACGTCGGCGCCCACCACGGCTTCCACCGAGACGTCCTCGGGCATCCACGGGCGCAGGCGATCCAGGTCGAAAGAATCGACGAGGGCTTCGAGCCGTGACGAGGCCGCGCTCACCTCGCCCTCTGCGCACAGGCGGGCGGGGGCCGATTCCAGACACACGCGTCCCAGGCGCTGCGCCTCCGACGAGACATAGAGGTCGAACGGGCCGTCCGAGGCCCACGAGCCGATGGAGTCCGCGCTGAAAGAGAGCTCCTCGATGGATCCCGACCAGGCGTTTGCCGCGTCCAGTCCTCCCGCCGCCACGAAGGCCAGCTCCGCTCCGGACCCCGTGGCCAACGCGGACAACCGGTGGGCTTCACGCTGCCCGGTGAGCGCTGCGGTCGCCAGCGCCACCTCCCGGCCAGCGAAGGAAAGGCCGCGCGCCGAGACCGTGCCGTCCAGCGGTCCGGCCAGGTCGAGGTCCAGGTCGCCTCGCGCCGACTGCAGCCCCACGCCCTCCACCTCGATCCCGGTCGCCTCGAAAGCGGCGCGCACCACCGGGGTCTCACGCGTACCTGTAGCTGTGCCCTCCGCACGAATCCGACCGCTCGCGCTCGGGACCAGCAGACCCAGCTCCGGCACGACGACATCGAACTGCAGGTCCACGGAGGCCCCTACGCGTCCCGACCCGGTTACGCTCGCCGGCCCCCAGGTAAGGCTGACGGACGACAGGTCAGGCTCCACGCCCTCCAGGTCGATCTCGAAGTGTCCCTCGAGGCGCTCGCCCCGTACCTCGCCGTAGACGGTGTCCGCGGTGGCCTGAATCTCGAGGCCTCTGGCTTCCGACAGACCGCCCGTGGACGAGGCCAGGAGGGAGAGCCAGCCCGGCCATTCCTCGGGATCGGGGAAGAGGCGGGCCGGGAGGAGCGAGTCCGCCCGCACCACGGCGTCCCAGGTCACGGCCGGCCACCAAACGAGGTCGCCGCTGACCGCCAGAGCACCGCCCAGGACCCGGGCGTTCATGCTGTCGATACGGACGCTCGACGTCGAGCCGGTGCCTGCCAGCCTCACGTCGATGGGTGGCAGGTCCGGCGGCTCGGCTCGCCCCGTGAAGGACAAGCGGTAGTCCTCGATCGTGCCATGGAGCACCGCCCGCCCGTCGGTCACCCACGTCGAGTCCCTCATGGTGAGTGTCGCTCCGGCCACCCGGACGGTATCGAACGAGATGTCGAGGGGAAGCTCGGGTGGAGCGGGATCCGAGTCCGGGAGCGCTTCCGCCTGCGCCGGAATCGAGTCTTGAGCGCTTTCGATCAGGCGGATGTTCAGGCTATCCGCAACCATGCTGTAGGCGTGCATCTTCTTGCGCAGGATTCCGCTGGCCCTCCAGTCGATCACCACCCGGTCGGCGTCGAGCTCCAGGGTCGGCAGGCGGAGCGCGAAGTCGTCGATGGCGAATCGGCTGACCAGCCGACCCGAGAATTCGCCCACTTCGATCTCCACCGTCTCGGGCAGGAAGCCCGGCAGCATGGAGAGAGCCACCCGGCCGCCGGAGGTCGTACCGACCAGCCAGGCGGCGAATCCGATGGCCAGGAGGACCACCAGCGCGAGCCCGACGCCGAGGCGTCTGAGCCACCGGGACCACCGGGGCCGCGACCGCACCGCTTCCTTCGCCATCAGAAGTCAGGCCCGATGGAAAGGTGGAGGCGGACCGGGTTGCCCTCCTTCTGCAGGCCGAAGCCCACGTCGACCCGCACCAGGCCCACCGGCGAGATCCAGCGCGCGCCGAATCCGGTTCCGACCGCCACCTCGCCGCGGAAATCCCGGAGCGCGTTGCCGGCGTCCAGGAAGACGGCGCCAGACCACTTCTCGAGGATGCGATACTCGAGCTCCGCCGTCCCCACGAGAAGGCTGTTGCCGCCGGTCACATCGCCGTTCTCGTTGACCGGTCCCAGGGACTGGTAATCGTAGCCCCGGATGCTTCGATCACCGCCGGCGAAGAACCGGATGGAGGGGGGAAGCTGCCGAAACTGCTCGGTCGAGATCCAGCCTGCGTCGCCCCTAACGACCGCCCGGATCCTGGGTGAGAGCCCCTGGATCGCCTTCAGCGACGTCCAGGCTCGGAAGAAGCTCGCGCTGGAACCGAATCCGTCCAGGGCGCCCCGAAGCTCGAGGACGCCGCCGATCCCGCGCGTGGCGTACAGCCGGTTGTCAGCGTCCGAGAACGTCCACGACGCGATCGGCTGGGTGAGCCTGGACACCCCCGTGTCCGCAGCCACCGTGAAGTCGTCTTCCTGGTATCGCAGCGCCAGCACCTCGCGCACCTCGCCTCGCAGGTGGGCGTAGCTGAGGCCGACGAAGCCCTGGATGGTCTTGCTCGTGGTCCACTCGATCCTCCCGTACCGCCCGGTAAGGGTCCACAGGGACGGATTGGGGAAGCCGACGGGGATGTTGTAGCGAGCGGTGATGCTCTGCTCCGTCGTCGAGAGGCGCGCGTCGCCATCGGCGAAATGTCCGCGGCGATTCAGGCGCCGAAACTCGGTGGCCAGTCGGATTCTCGGACCCGTGTCCGTGCCGTAGCCGACCCCGGCCTCCCAGCGCTGCGTCTTGCGGGCGCTGGCGCGAATCTCGATCGGCACCCTGAGATCGTCGGCGGCGAGGTCGCGCCGCGGCACGATCTCGACGTTGGCGAAGTACGTGGTTCCGGACAGGTTCGACTGAAGGTCGCGCAGAAAGGAGCTATCGAACGGGTCACCCGGCTGGAAGCCGATGTGCGGCTCCAGGATGTCCACGTCGACCCACTCCTGGTCGATGGACACGTCCCCGAACCGGAACCGCGGACCCGAGGTCAGGTGGAGCACGATCTCCGAGCGATTCCGTTCCAGGTCCACGCGTATGAAGCTGGAATCCCAGACCGCATCGAGATAGCCGCGATCGGCTGCGAGGAGATCCAGGGATGTCCGGGCCCGCTCGTATGCGGGGTGGCTCAGCGTGTCACCCTCGGCGATCGTGATGCGTCCCAGGGCTGCCTGGAAGGCGCTATCCGTCTCGGCCTCTCCGATGATCCGGATGTCCAGCCTCTCCACCATCACCGGTGGCCCCGGATCGATCACGTATCGGGCGACCCACGGCGTGGATTCCGTATCCAGGGACGCCTGGATCTTTGGATGGTAGTACCCGAACGGTTGCAGGGCCCGCTCGATCGTCTCCGGGGCCTTGTCGTGCAGCCGATACACGTGCCCGGGGCGGACCGCGCGGGAACGGGAAGCCCTGACGATCCCCGCCAGGGCCTCGACGTTACGTAGCAGTGCGCCGTCTATTCCTGAGATCTCGACCCGAACCTGAACACCATCCGCCGGCTGGGCATGGAGATGGGCCGCGGCGGGGAACGCCGGGATCCCGAAGATCGTGAGGCCGAGAGCGGCGACGAACCCGCCCGGGAAGCGTCGAGCCAAGCGCGCTCCCTCCCGTCCGTCAGCCCACCCGGACGATCTGACTCCGGGCTGATCCGACGCTCACCAGGCGAATGGGCACTTCGGACACCGTTTCGATGCGCTTCAGGTAGTGCTGAGCTGCCTCTGGAAGCTCATCCCACGACCGGCAACCGCCCGTGTCCGACTTCCAGCCGGGCTCCTTCTCGTAGACCGGCCGCACCCGCTCGATGTCGGCGGCACGCTCCGGGAAGTCGGCGGTGGCGACGCCGTCGAGCTGGTATCCCACCCCGAGCAGGATTTCATCGAACGAATCGAGGACGTCGAGCTTGGTCACTGCCAGGCCCGTGAGCCCGTTGACGCCAGCCGCGTGCCGCACCACCACGCCGTCGAACCATCCGGGCCGTCGGGGCCGACCGGTGGTGGCGCCGAACTCGGCGCCCAGGTTTCGCAGGCGCTCCGCCTCCTCACCCTGGAGCTCGGTCGGAAACGGCCCGGCTCCGACCCGGGTCGTGTAGGCCTTCACCACGCCCAGGACCTCGTCGATCAGGGTCGGCCCGATGCCGACACCCGCCGCCGCGCCCCCGGCCGTGGTGGTGGAGGAGGTGACGAACGGGTAGGTCCCGTGGTCGACGTCGAGAAGTGAACCCTGAGCTCCCTCGAGGAGGACGTTGCCGCCCCGGCTCAGCTCCGATCGGATCTCAGAGCCCGTGTCGGTGCCGAGTGCCAGCACTCGGGACGCCACGAACTCGAGCTCCGACATGATCGCCTCCGGATCCGCCCGCTCGTCCACACCGAAATGCGCCAGCAGGGCGTTGGCGGTCGCCGCGCCCTCGCGCACGACGTTCCAGCAGTAGTCCCGATCGGCGAGGTCGCACACCCGCAGCCCGTTGCGGGAGATCTTGTCGCGGTAGGCCGGCCCGATGCCGCGTTTGGTGGTACCGATGCGGCCGGATCCCTTGGCCGCCTCCTTGGCTCCATCGAGCTGCTTGTGGTAGGGAAGCACGAGATGCGCCCGCCTGGACACGCCCAGCCGGTCTTCGATCTCCACCCCGCGAGACTGGAGCATCTCGATCTCGTCGATCAGCGTCCGCGGATCGAGGACCACACCATTCCCGAGCAGACACCGCACATCCGGATACAGGGCCCCCGAGGGGATGAGGTGAAGGATGAACTCGTCCTCCCCCACCAGGACCGTGTGCCCGGCGTTGGCCCCGCCCTGGTATCGCGCTACCAGGGTGGCCTGCTCGGCCAGCACGTCGGTGATCTTGCCCTTCCCCTCGTCGCCCCACTGGACGCCCACGAGCACAACACACCGGGTCTTGTCGTCGAACAATTGTGGCTCCCGCCCGTTGGGGCTGGTTGATACGATGCCTTGGAGTTATGCGTGTGCCAGGGCGGCGCGGTCCAGGGCCCCTGCGACCTCGGCACGCTCTCGATCCGACGGCGGCAGCAGGGGCGGTCGTGGCAGCCCGCCCGCGAGTCCGAGCAGGTCCAGACCGTGTTTGACCCCGGGCACGCCGGTTCCTGCCACGACCTTCTTGTGGAGCGGGCCGATGCGCTCCTGGAGCCTGCCGGCTTCGGCGGACCGGCCGGCGACGAACGTCCGGTACAGCTCACACGCCGCACCGGGTGCCAGCAGGCCGACCGCGATGATGCCGCCTCGCGCTCCGATCTCGAGTCCGGGGTACAGCAGGGTGCCGGCGCCGACTACCACGGCCCCCTGGTCGTCCACCGCCTCACACACCGCGCCCAGGTTGTGCATGTCGCCGGACGAGTCCTTGATCCCGACGATGTTGCGGTGACGGACCAGGTCTCCGGCCAGCTCAGGCACGATGTCCACCGGAACGAACTTCGGCACGTGGTACAGGATCACCGGAATCGGCGATGCATCGGCTACGGTCACGAAATACGTGCGGATCGCCTCCGGAGACATGCGGCCGCGGTAGTACGCAGGCGGCTTCACCAGGACGGCGTCGGCCCCCTCGCGGGCAGCCAGCTCACAGAGCCGCATCGTGCCTCGAGTCGACTCGGCGCCAGTCCCCGCGATGAGGGCCATACCATCCCGGCGCGATCGAGCTCCCCGTGCCACCAGCTCCAGTAGCTCGTCTTCGTCGAGGAGGGGCTGCTCCCCGGTGGACCCACCCACGACCAGTCCCGCGATGGGGTGCTCGCACCAGGCGGAGATATTGGAGGCAAAGGCATCGAAGTCGACATCGCCCGTACCGGGGTGGAACGGAGTGGAGACTGGGAGGAACACGCCATCCAGGTTCACAGGGCGACGTCCCCGCGGGTCGGATCGGGAATGGCCCCACCGAGCGTCTGCATCGCGAGCTCGAAGTCACTGGGACTCGGCGCCGCCGTGCGTGCCACCTCGTATTCGACGAACCCGTTCTGCACCAGTTCCTGCAGATGCTGCTGGAACGACTGCATTCCGTACGCCTCGCGGCCCGTCTCCATGAGTCCGGTGACGACCTCCACCGGGCTCAGGTTGAGGATGCAGTCCCGCACCGCCCCCGTGACCCGAAGGATCTCGACCGCCGGAATCTGCCGGTCCATGTCCTGGCGCGGCAGCAGCCGCTGCGCGATCACTGCCTGGAGTGTGTCGGCGAGACGAATCCGGGCCATCTCCCGCTCCTCTTCCGGGAAAGCGGCCAGCATGTAGTTCACCGCCGCGTACGCCGTGGGAGTCGGGAGCGTCGAGATCACCAGCTGGCCGAGCTCGGCGGCCCGAAGCGCCGTGCCGATGGTCGCCCGGTCCCTCATCTCTCCGATGAGGATCACATCCGGATCCTGCCGCATGGCCGCCCGCAGCCCGGAGTGGAAGGAGGCCGTGTCCACCCCCACCTCCCTCTGCGTGACCGTGCTGCTGTCTTCCGAGTGCAGGTACTCGATGGGGTCTTCCAGCGTGATGATGTGCTTCTTCTGGTTCGCGTTGATCCACTGGATCATCGCGGCCTGCGTGGTGCTCTTGCCGGTTCCCACCGCACCCGTCACCAGCACGAGCCCATGTTCCGTGGCCGCGATTTCGGCCAGCGCGGGTGGGAGGCTCAGCTCCTCCAGGCTGGGGATGGTCAGCGGGATGACCCGCATGATGACCATGACCGATCCTCGCTGCCGCGAGATGTTGATTCGGAAGCGCCCCACTCCCTTCAGGCCCCAGGACGTGTCGTAATCCCGGATCTCCTCGAAACGCTCGCGATCCTTCTCGCTCGGGATGAGCTGCAGGGCGATCTTGAGCGTGTCTTCCTCGGTGAACACCTGGTTGGAGAGCTTGGTGATCTTGCCGTCGATCCGGGCCCGGAGCACATCACCCGCCTTGATGTGGATGACGCTCGCCCCTCGATCGACCGCCGCCTGGATCAGTCTCTGCACTTAGTAGCCCCGCATCTTGTCGACCACGTTCTCCATGCGTCCACCTGACAGATAGTGGCCTATGTTGCGCACCATGAGCTCCGTCTGGCGCTCCCAGAACCGGGGCGAGATCGCGCCTGCGTGCGGCGTGATCAACACGTTGTCGAGGGTCCAGAGCGGGCTGTCCGCCGGAAGCGGCTCCTCGCGGAATACGTCGAGGGCTGCGCCCCGGATTCGGTGCGAGCCGAGCGCCTCCGCGAGCGCATCCTCATCCACTATGCCACCTCGCGACAGGTTCAACAAGACGCTGCCGGAACGCATCCGGGCAAGCTCGGAAGCGCCGATCAGGCCGGTGGTCGAAGCGGTTTCCGGGAGGCTGAGTACCAGGTGGTCCGAGCGTTCCAGTACCGTGTCCAGGTCCGCGGGGCCGAAGACCTCGTCCGCGCCATCTGGAAGGCTGGCATCGGCCCGCGAGCGGACGGCCAGAACGCGCATCCCGAGAGCGCGGGCCCGACGCCCGATCGCCTTCCCGATCCCTCCGTATCCCACGATGCCCACGGTGCTGCCGGAGACTTCCGTCTGCGGGTGACCCGTGGCCGCCATATCGTCGTACGGCCACCGGCGCTCGCGCTTTCCGCGTCCGGCCACATCCAACCCGCGTGAGAAGTGGAGGATCGCGGCGATCGCCCACTCGGCCAGGGGCTCGGCGTATATGCCCGCGGAGTTGGTGAAGATGACTTCGCTCTCGCTCATCTCCGGGAAGAGCGAGGCCCGCGCTCCGGCGGCCGCGGAGTGCACCCATCTGAGTTCGGGAGCTCCGAGGAACAGTTCTCGTGCGATTCCGAACCCGAAGTAGATCTCGGCTTCCGCGAGTGCGGCCAGGACGGGACCGGGGATCTCCCGGCTTCCGTCCCCTCCCGCGAACGTCGGCTCCGGCACGGAAACGACGCGCCACCCCGGCCCCAGCGCCCGAGACAGCGCGTCCACGGTGGACTCGGGCATGGACCAGGTGGGGTAACGGTCCGAGTGCATCCACGCGACGAGGCGGCGGGAGTCCGTCACACTGTCCCCATGCGCTCAGGAATCGTGCCGCTCGAGTCCCATGCGCTCGTAGACGTCCCCGAGGGTCACGGAGGCGATGGCCCGCGCTCTCCTGGCGCCCTCGTGCAGGATCTCGCGCACGCGCTCGGGATGCGCCCGCAGCTCGGCCGCCCGCTCGTGGATCGGAGCCAGCTCCGCCGCAACGTTGGCCGTGAGCCTCTTCTTGCAGTCCACGCACCCGATCCCCGCGGTCCGGCAAAGCCCGTCGATCTCAGCCCTCTCCTCCTCCGACGTGAAGAAGCCGTGCAGGGAGAACACGTTGCACACATCCGGGTTGCCCGGATCGTCACGGCGCACGCGAGCCGGGTCCGTGACCGCCGTCCGGATCACGGACCACAGCTCCTCTTCGTTCGCCAGCAGCGGGATCACGTTGTTCTGCGACTTGGACATCTTCGACGCGCCGTCCAGTCCCAGGATGCGCTTCCCGCCCCCGATCAGGGCCTGGGGCTCCGGGAAGTACTCGCCGAAGCGCCCGTTCCAGCGGCGCGCGATCTCGCGGGTGAGTTCCAGGTGCTGCGCCTGGTCCTCGCCCACCGGAACCCGGTCGGCCAGGTACAGCAGGATGTCGGCCGCCTGCAGGACCGGATAGTTGAGGAGGCCGGCGTTGATCGTGTCCACGCGGCCCGACTTGTCCTTGAACTGCGTCATCCGGGACAGCTCACCCAACGGGGTGACCGTATTGAGCAGCCACTGCAGCTCGGCATGCTCGGGAACGGCGGACTGGACGAACAGCGTGCAGCGCTCCGGGTCGAGCCCCGACGCGAGCAAACCGATCGCGAGCTCCTGGATCCGCGCCTGGAGCTCTTCCGGCTCATACGGAATCGTTACCGCGTGGAGGTCCACGATGCAGTAGATGCAGTCGTAGGTTTCCGTGAGAGCCACCCAGTTCTTGATGGCTCCCAGGTAATTGCCGATGTGGAGCTCGCCGGACGGTTGGATCCCGCTGAAGACGCGGCTCTTGCCCTGAGTCATGTAGGACTGTCTGATTCGGGTACGAAGTGCCCGGATGATGCGGATTCCGGGCACCGTCCGGTGGAACGCCGGAACGTAGCCGGGCCCGAAACCCCGAGCAAGCGAGTGACCTGTTGCCTGATACTGCGCCGGAATCGCCGCCCGCGGACGACACATCCCTCCTGGAAGCGGCACGTCAGGCCGCCGAAAAGGCGGCCGTCATCCACGCGGACGCGCGAGGTCG
>JAMJQR010000096.1 GCA_023554335.1 Candidatus Benthicola marisminoris | reverse complement strand
CATCACCCACGTCATCCGTGGAGATGATCACCTCTCCAACACGCCGAAGCAGATCCTCATCTACCGTGGCCTCGAAGCCCCTCTGCCCGTGTTCGCGCACGTGCCCATGATCCTCGGTCCCGACGGCAAGCGATTGTCCAAAAGGCATGGAGCGGCGTCGGTCGAAGCGTATCGCGATGAGGGCATCCTCTCCGAGGCCCTGGTCAATTTCCTGGCCCTACTGGGCTGGTCGCCGGGCGACGATCGCGAGCTCATGGATCTCCCCGAGCTGATCGACGCGTTTTCCCTGGAGCGCATTCTGAAGAAGGCCGGGGTTTTCGATCCCAAGAAGCTGGAGTGGCTGAACGGCAGGTACCTGGACGCCAAGGCGACGCCGGAGCTCGTTCCCCTGGTACTCGACGCCATGAACGAGACGGACCGCGAGCTGGCCGAGGCCGATTCCGATCGATTCGCGGCGATCGTGGATCTGCAGAAGACGCGGGCGCGCACGATTCCTGGAATCGCCGAGGCCAGCCTGCGCTATCTAGAGGACCCCGTGCAGTACGACGACCGCGCCGTCCGCAAGCACTGGCTCAAGGATCGGGTAGCGGCCAGCGCCATCCTCGATGCGGAGCGCGAGGTCCTGGCGACGGTCGAGCCGTTCACGCAGGAGAACCTGGAGGGGCCGCTTCGCGAGGTGGCTGCGAGCCGTGACGTCGGCTTCGGGAAGGTCATCGGGCCGCTTCGGGTGGCCCTCCTCGGGGTACAGGACAGCCCGGGGATCTTCGACGTACTGGTCCTTCTCGGGCGAGAGAAGTCGGTTGAGCGAATCGATGCCGCGCTGGCCGAAATCGAACGGCGGGAGGCTTAATGACCGAGGTCGACACTCACTGGATGGAGCGTGCCCTGGCACTCGCTCGCGAGGCGGCCAGGTGCGGCGAAGTCCCGGTCGGCGCCGTGGTCGTGTCCCCGGACGGCACTGCGTACGAGGGCCACAACCGCACGCGGGATCTCTCGGATCCCACCGCCCACGCCGAAGTCCTGGCCATTCGTCGCGCCGCCGACCGGCTGGGCGATTGGAGGCTCGAGGGACACACCCTCTACGCGACGCTCGAGCCGTGCGCCATGTGCGCCGGTGCGATCGTACTCTCACGCATCGAGCGCGTGGTTTTCGGTGCGCACGATCCCAAGGCCGGGATGTGCGGGTCGCTCGGCAACCTCGTCCAGGACGAACGACTCAACCACGCGGTGGAGCTGGCGTCCGGAATCGAGGCCGAGGAGTCATCCCGCCTTCTGAAGACCTTCTTCGCCGATCGGCGGTAAGGGGAGGCGCTGGATGGCTGAGATACGCGAGCGTCTGGTTCTCGTGGCCGGCGAGCTCCACGATCTCTCGGGGCCCGAGCCGGAGTGGCCGGGCGGACGCCAGACTCTCTTTCACCCGCCAGGATCCCCACTGCCGCACCGTGCAGACGTAGATGCCGTGATTCCACTGGTGTCGCAGACCGTGGGCGAAGATCAGCTGGCCGGGCTCCCGAGCCTGCGCGTGGTGGCGAACTACGGGGTGGGATACGACAACATCGACCTGGTGGCCGCGGAGCGTGCCGGCGTCGTGGTCACGAACACACCCGATGTGCTTACCGACGCTACGGCGGACCTTGCGATGGCACTTCTCCTCGCGGCGGCCCGCCGCCTGCGCGAGGGACTCGACCTGGCCCGCAGCGGCCACTGGGAGGGCTGGCATCCCACGCAGCTCCTGGGCATCGGGCTGGGTGGCCGGGTCCTCGGAATCCTTGGAGCAGGTCGCATCGGGACGGCCACGGCGCGGCGGGCGGCCGCCTTCGGAATGGAAGTCGTCTACTGGAACCGGTCCCGATCCGCCGCGATCGAGTCGGAGGTGGGAGGACGCCGCGCGGGAAGCCTTGCGGATCTGCTGTCCATAGCCGACGTGGTCAGCGTGCATCTCCCGTTGACACCGTCCACCCGGCATCTGCTGGATGGCCCGGCCCTCGCATCCATGAAGTCCGGGGCCATCCTGGTCAACACGGCGCGGGGCTCCATCGTCGACTCATCTGCACTGGCCGGCGCCCTGGCCTCGGGCCACCTGGCGGCAGCGGGGCTGGACGTGTTCGAGAACGAGCCGGAGATCCAGGCCGAACTGCGGACCCTTTCGAACTGTGTGGTTCTGCCGCACCTGGGAAGCGCCACCCGTGAAGCTCGACAGGCGATGTGGGACCTCGCCGCCGCGAACGTCCGTGCCTTGCTCTCCGGAGAGTCCGCGCTCACGCCGGTCCGGGCCGGGAGGGATTGAGCGGTCAGCCGCCAGCCGTGTCCTCGAAGATGGTGCGGGCGGTGTCCCCTTCGACCAGTCTCCGAAACGCCTCGCGCCTCAAGCCGGCACCGCCCCCCGCCTGCTCAAGTCGCTCGGACTGGGCTCCGACGTGGAACATCGTGGCCAGCAGTACCTGCGCGATCTCCTCGCGCGCAGCCTCTTCACCGACGCCTCGCGCGAGCATCGATTCGTAGGCAGACCGGGCCTCGTCGCTTCCCCGGAGTATCGAACCCACTGCCTGCTTGAGGAGCGGATACGCCTCCGCGGCCGCCTGCTCGGGGTCGGCCGCCAGCCGCGGCTCGTCCTCTCCGGTCACGCGTCGGTCTCCGCGGCCCACTGCGGCGAATCGAAGTCCTTCTTGCCGTAGAATCGGAATATCGTGAACAGGAGCGCTGCGCCCAGCAGCAGAGACGCCCACACCGGGAAACCGTACGCCGTGGCAATGTTCCCGATGAACACGCCCACGATCCCGACCAGCAGGGCGTATGGGAGCTGGGTCCGTACGTGGTCCACGTGGTCACAGGCCGAGGCCATGGAGCTCATCACGGTGGTGTCCGAAATGGGCGAGCAATGGTCGCCGAAGATCGCCCCTGCCAGGACCGACGCGATCGAGCCCAGGAGGATGACGTAAGGCGTGCCCGCCGCCGCGTCGACGGTGCCTCCGAGAGCTACGGCGAGCGGAATCACGATCGGAAGCAGGATGCCCATGGGTCCCCACGAGGTTCCCGTGGCAAACGCGATCGCAGCCGCCGTCACGAACACCAGGGCGGGAAGGAGCTGCGGCGCGAGGTTGCCTTCTAGCAGGCCGCTGATGTACGGGGCAGTGCCGAGCACTTCGGTCACCGCTCCGAGCGACCAGGCCAGGATCAGGATGATCCCGGCCAGGAACATGGCGCGCATCCCCCCCACGAGCCCGTCGATCGCCTGGTGCACCGTGAGGATCCGCTGGCCCACGGCCAGGGCGATCGCCACGAGGCAGCCAGCGAGCGATCCCCACAGGAGGGCGTCGAAGGCGCTGGCCTCGGCGAAGATCTCCCACAGCGTTCCGGGGCGACCGAGGTTCGCCCGCCCCTGGAGGTAGAGCCCGAACAACACCACGATCACGACCGTGAGCACCGGGAGCACCGCGTTGTACCAGCGAAGCGGGGCGCCCTCCGCGGGCTCCATCTTGTTCGAACCGGCCTCGGACATGAGCATCGCCCCGTCCCGGTACAGGCCCTCTCCTCGGGACGCCCTCCTCTCGGCTTTCAGCATCGGTCCGAAGTCTCTCTGCAGAAACACGATCAGCCCGACGGTGAACAGCGCGAGCAGAGGATAGAACAGGTACGGGATCGAGTGGATGAAGATGGTGAACGCGTTCGCGGACTCGAGAGCCGATGCTACCTCCGGTGGCGTCCCCGCCTGGGCCGCTGCGGCCGCCAGCCCGTCACCGATGAGCGATATCTCGAAGCCGACCCAGGTCGAGACGAACACGATCGCGGCCACCGGTGCGGCAGTGGAATCCACGATGTAGGCCAGCTTCTCGCGAGACACCTTCATGCGGTCCGTGATTGGCCGCATGGTGTTGCCGACGATCAGCGTGTTGGCGTAGTCGTCGAAGAAGATGGCGAGCCCGCTCAAATAGGTCGCGAGCTGGGCCCGGCGAGGCGTCGTCGCCAGCGGGCGCACGGCCTCCACGATCCCACGGGTCCCTCCGCTCTTGCTGATCACCCCCACCATCCCTCCGAGCAGGAAGGAGAACACGAGGATCGCAGCGTGGTCGTAGTCCACGATGACCGGCACGATGAAGGCGTCGATGGCTCGCATCGTCCCGGTGATCGGATTCAGCCCGGCATAGAAGAACGCGCCGAGCCACACACCCAGGAAGAGCGACGTCACGACCTCTTTGAACACGAGGGCCAGGATGATGGCAATGAGGGGCGGGAGAAGACTGATCCAACCCGGAAGCACCCGCGCCTCGAAAGTGGCGATGGGGGTCTCCCAACCTCCGATGACCGAGAGGGGGAAGTCCTCCGGGCCCTCGATCACGAGGCCCTCGAATTCGAAACGGCCGCTCTCGCCCATGTCCACGTTGCGCCGGGCGACGATGCGGCCGGTCTCGGTCCGGATTCGGATCCCGCCCATCGCCTGCCGGATCGTTGCGTCGATCGCCAGGTCGAAACCGGCTCCCGGGAACACGACGATCGGTCCCTCCACGGGGGCGAGCGCCGTGTCCGCACGAACCTCGGCACTCTGCTCCTGCGCCTTCATCGGGATGGCCGTGGCCAGCACCAGGCAGACAGCGGCCGCGATCGACTGACGGATCATTCGGGCTCCTCGGGATTGAGGGGGTTGTCCTGCCCCCGGTCTCGCTCCGGGGCGGCCGCCAAGCTAGAGACCGTACCCGGGGTCTGTAAAGCGAATCGCGTCGGCGAAAACGCCTTTGCGAGCCCCATTTCAGGCCGTTGATCCGCCGACATGCGCCTCGTATACTGCGGCGAGCGCGGTCCTGAGTGGGGTCCGTTTTCACCCCGTCGCACGAAAGGCGTTCTCGATGTCGATCCCTGACAGCAAGACTCCGCTGCTCGATGCCTCC
>JAMJQR010000012.1 GCA_023554335.1 Candidatus Benthicola marisminoris | reverse complement strand
CTGGACCCGGGCCTCAAGGTGTTCCTGAGCCGGGAGGTGGTCGGTGACACGGGCGAGGACCTGGTCGAGAAGCAGAACGCGGAGACGGGCGTGATGCCGATCGTGGCCGACGAGGAGTCCGAGTACGGTTACACCGGCGAGAATCGGCACATGGTTCAGGCCTTCGCCGAGGGCCGTATGCCCGACGAGACGTTCGCCGACGGGGTCGCGGTCACCGAGCTCCTCATGACCGCCTACATGAGCGCCGAACAGGAGCGGACGATCCCCTTCCCGCCCCCCGACCTGGAGACGTTCGTCCCGGCCGTGGCGCGCGGCGAGTGGAATCCCCGGAGGGAGTCATGAACCCGCAGAAGCTGATCATCGCGCTGGTGGCCGCCGTGGCCGCCGGCGTCGGAGTCATGACCTGGACGCAGGGCCAGGTCGAAGAGGAGCCGGCCGCGGACGTCGGGGCCGAAACGCAGGAGGTGCCGGTGGCCCAGCCAGGCGACGGTCCGGTGGCCCGCATCACCGAGGAAGAGCTGGCGGAGGGATTCGTTCCCCTGATCGGCGAGTGGGAGAACGGCGGGTTCAACAAGCACGGCTGGAACCACTACGGTCCGGGGTGGTTCACGCTGGATCACGAGACGGGCGTGCTCACCTCGCACGGGGGCATGGGCCTGTTGTGGCATTCGGCCCAGATGTTCGGTGACTTCACGCTGCGGCTCGAGTTCATGACCTCGGTCCCGGAGTCGAATTCCGGCGTGTTCCTGCGCGTGCCCGAGATGGTGACCAGCGACGAGTACATCTATCACAGCTTCGAAATACAGATCCACGCCGCGGCCTCCGAGGCCATACACCGCACGGGGGCCGTCTACGACGCCGAGGGGCCGACGGAGGACCGCGCCCGCGAGCCCGGTGAATGGAACGACATGGAAATTTCCTTCATCGGCGACCAGATCACGGTCTCTCTGAACGGCGAGCAGGTCACGGACTGGACGGCGGAGCCGCGCGGCAAGATCACCGATTTCGCCGAGCGCGGTTACATCGGCCTCCAGAACCATGACTGGGAGACGAGCGTCTACTTCCGCAACATCCGGATCAAGACGCTGGACTGAGCCGGGGTCCGCCCCGGCCGCGCCGAGACCCCGTCGGCTTCAATCCGCCGGCAGCACCTTTCGTACGTGCGGCATCAGGTAGGCGGTGCTGAGCATCCTGCCGCCCACGTACGACACGAACGCCGCCGTGACCCCGACCCAGCCCAACCACCACCCGCCCACCGTGAACAGGATCGCGATCGTGCTCACCTCGATCATCGTTGCCACGGTGATCGGCCGGGTGACCCGTGACTGCATCAGGATGGCCCGCTGGAAAGAGAGCAGCACGGACAGGGCCGGCAGGATTACCAGGATCCGGGTGGGTGTGATGGCGAAGTCAGCCAGCTCGCGGGTGAGACCGGAGATCGTGATGAACCACACTTCCGCCAGCGGAGTGAAGGCGATCGCCGCCAGTCCCGCCGTGGCCGCGAGGCCGAGACCGGCTCCGAACCGCGCCAGCTCGGGGAAATGCTCGTTGTCGCGGCCGAGAAGGGCGATGGCCGCATCCTGGAAGCTGAGCCCCAGGGCCCGGAAGATGAACGACAGCGCATGCACCACCGGAAACACGGCCAGCGACTCCACCGGAGAGGCGGCCCGGCCCATGAAGAACGTGAGCATGGGGTGCACCATCAGCCCGATCACCGAGGTCAGGAGCAGCGGGAAGTAGAAATGCGAGATCCGACGGTAGCCCAGGGGGCTGCCGGCCGGGTCCGCCCTCTCGGGTCCGGTGAGCAGATCCCGGATCGCCGTGGACGCCATCCAGCGGGCCGCGATGGCCTCGGTGACCACGGCGGCGGACAGCGACGCGGCTCCCACCCAGGCCCCGGGGAAGTCCGTGAACAGGTAAAGGAGGAGGGCGGTCGCCGACATCGCGGTGAGGCGGATGACGGTGCCGGTCGCGACCAGACGCGTGCGTCCGGACCGGATGAGCACGCCCTGCACGAAGCGGCGGACGCCGATGGCCGCGGGCCACGGAAGGAAGAGCCACAACGCGCCGTACGTCAGCTCGGCGACCTCCTCCGGCAGACCGATCAGCGTGAGCATGACGAAGTCGAACACGGAAGGGACCAGAGCCAGGAGCAGGAGCGCCGTGGAGCCCACGTTCAGCGCGTTGGCGAAGTTCCGGAGCTTCCGATAGCTGCTCCCGTCCTCGACCAGGGCGGTGGATGCGCTCATCAGCATGATGACCGGCGCCTCGATCAGGACCGCGAACGCGAACGCCACGCCGTGCGCTGCGAGGTTGTACTTGGGATCGGGAAGGCGGGCGATGACCGCTGCCAGGAAGGGTCCCTCCGCCGCCATCATGAGCCAGGTGGCGGCAAGCGGGCTCCAGAAGCGAAGGATGTAGCGGTTCGAGAGCCGCCCGGACTCAGGAGTATTCAGGCGTCAGCTTCTCCCGTACCCGCTCCAGCAGGGCCTTGGTGAGTTGGATTCCCTTGGGTTCGGGCAGTCGGCTTCCCTCGTACTCGATTCCGATCCAGCCCCGGTAGCCCGCGTCCAGCACGATCCGGATCAGCGCCTCGTAGTCGAGCGCGACTTCCTCGCCCGCCTCGTCGAAGTCGTTCGTCTTGGCCGAAACGGCACGGGCGTAGGGCATGAGCTCTTCGACGCCCCGATAGTTGTCGTAGCGCTCCGTCTCACTGATGCGGAAGTTACCGAAATCGGGGAGCGTGCCGAGGCGGGGGTGGTCTCCCGCTTCGATCACGGCAGACAGCCAGCGCCCGTTGCTGGACAGGCCGCCGTGGTTCTCCACGATCACGTTGATCCCGTATCCGTCCCCGAACTCGGCGAGGCGGTGCAGGCCATCGGCCGCCAGGTCCCGCTGCTCGTCCCAGCTCCCCTCGCTCGCGGCGTTGACCCGGATCGAATGGCACCCAAGGACCATGGCCGCCTCGACCCACTTGTAGTGGTTCTCCACGGCCCGGGCCCGCTCCGCGTCGTCCGGGTCGCCCAGTCGCCCTTCCCCGTCGCACATGATTAGCAGGCTGCGCACCCCTTCGGCCTGGCAGCGGTCCCGGAGCGTGAGGAGATAGCCCTGGTCGTCGCCCCGGCCCCCGAAGAAGGTGTTCACGTACTCCACCGCGTCGATTCCGAAATCGCGTCGGGCAACCCGAGGGAAGTCGAGATGGTCCAGCTCTTCATCGTACAGCGCTCGGTGAAGAGACCACTGGGCGAGCGAGATGCCGAACAGCGGCTCGGCGCCACCGGAACCGCCGAGCAGGCCGCCGCGGGTCAGCACGAGGCCCGCCGCTCCCGCCGACATGCACCGCACAAAACCGCGCCTGTCGAGAGACGGGGAAATCGGCCCATGCGCCACCATCCTTGCTCCTTGCCGGGGGCAGTCCCGGCCGCGAGAATCCTGTACCGTACGCCGGAGTGCCGGGAAACTACTGCGTGGCCTGCCCCGACACAGCGCCCGAAAGCGATGGAGCCGGACGAATGCCGTCTTCCCTTCAGTCGACCGCCCAGCCGGACTGGCTTTCCGCCGCACGCGACTGGCTCGCCGCCAACCCGGCGGTGGAGACCGCCGCGGGCCTCCTGGTGCTCCTCACCGTGGCGTGGGTCGCCAACGTCGTCGCCCGACGCTATCTCGTGCGCCTGGTGGAGCGCCTGACCGCGAAGTCCCCCATCGACTGGGACGACGTGGTGGCCCATCACGGAGTGTTCCGTCGGCTGGCCCAGCTGATTCCGCTGGCCATCGTCTACTACGGGATCAACCTCGTACCGAACGTCCCGCCAGGTGTGAACACCACGATCGAGAGCATCGCGCTGGTTCTCATGGTGTGGACCGTGCTGCGCTCGGCCGACGGGCTCCTGAACGCGGTCGGCCAGATCTACGAGAGTCTACCGATGGCGAAG
>JAMJQR010000095.1 GCA_023554335.1 Candidatus Benthicola marisminoris | reverse complement strand
ATTCCGCAGATGATGAGCCCGCCCTGGATTCCGAGCTCGCTCTCGGCCCTGCGGAGACCCCGCAGCGGGGCCTCCACAGCTTCCTCGAGCGTGAGATCTCCCTGCCTGTGCAGGATCGGTGAATATCGGATTTCCAGGTAGCGGACGTTCTCTTCGGCCGCGTCCTCACAGAGCTCGTACGTCGTGCGCTCCAGCGATTCCGCCGTCTGCATGACGGAAAGCGTCAGGTCGAAACGCTTGAGGTAATCCACCAGGTCCCGGCCGTCCTGCACGAAGAGGTAATCGTACAGGGACGCTTCGTCGCCGTAGGGGAGCGTGACCCCGGCATCCCTGGCCAGTTCGAGCACCGTCGCCGGTCGCAGGGACCCGTCCAGGTGGAGGTGAAGCTCGGCCTTCGGCACCTCTTGCAGCCGCTGCCGCAGGTCCGACATCGACGTCTCCATCATGCCTTCTCCGCTCCCTGCTCGACCGAGTCGGAGAGAGCCGCGTGGGCCGCCGCGAGCCGGGCGACGGGTACGCGGAACGGAGAGCAGGACACGTACTGCATCCCGAGAGAGTGACAGAAGGCCACGGAGGACGGGTCTCCTCCGTGCTCTCCGCAGATGCCGATCTTCAGGTCCGGCTTGGTCTCTCGGCCTTCGCGAACCGCGAGCTCCATCAGACGGCCCACCCCCGATGTGTCGATCGACTGGAACGGGTCCCGCTCGTACACGCCGGCCTCCACGTACAGGGGGAGGAAGTCGCCCGCATCGTCGCGGGAGAGGCCCAGCGCGGTCTGCGTCAGGTCGTTCGTTCCGAAGGAGAAGAACTCGGCCCTCGACGCGATGTCCCCAGCCGTGAGACACGCCCGGGGCAGCTCGATCATCGTGCCCACGAGGTACCCCACCTTGCGGTCCTGCTCCGCAAACACCTCGCGTGCCGTCGCATCCACGATGGCTCGCTGGTTCTCCAGCTCGTCCCGGTGGCCTACGAGCGGCACCATGATCTCCGGCTGCACATCCACGCCTTCGGCGGCCACCTCGAGGGCTGCTTCGATGATCGCACGTGCCTGCATCGCTGTGATCTCGGGATGGGAGTAACCGAGGCGACAGCCGCGATGCCCCAGCATGGGATTCGCCTCGTGAAGCCGGGCGACCGCAGCCAGAATGTCGTCCTCGGATCGCCCGAGCCCCGATGCGAGGCGTCGGATCTCGTCCGCCTCGGCCGGCAGGAACTCGTGCAGCGGGGGATCGAGCAGGCGGATGGTCACGGGGAGGCCGTCCATCGCCCGGAAGATCCCGGCGAAGTCCGAGCGCTGCATGGGCAGCAGCTTCGCCAGCGCGGCGGCACGGCCTGCCTTGTCGCTGGCCAGGATCATCTCCCGGACGGCATCGATGCGCTCCTCGCCAAAGAACATGTGTTCCGTGCGGCACAGCCCGATTCCCTGCGCTCCAAACTCGCGTGCGGTAGCCGCGTCGGCCGGGTTGTCAGCGTTCGTGCGGACGAGGAGACGCCGGAATTCGTCGGCCCAGCGCATCAGCGTGTGGAAGTCCTCTCCCGGTTCCGGCTTTACGGTGGGAATCCGGCCCTCGATCACCTCGCCCGATGCGCCGTCGACCGTGATCCAGTCCCCGCGGTGCACCACCTTTCCGTGCGCCCGGACCAGACCCTCGTCCTCATCGATCTCCAGCGCCTTGGTTCCGACCACGCAGCACTTGCCCATCCCCCTCGCCACCACCGCGGCATGGCTAGACTTGCCGCCCCGGCTCGTGACGATGGCCGCGGCAGCCACCATGCCCTCGAAATCATCGGGCGAGGTCTCGGCCCGGACCAGGATCACCGGATCGCCCTTCTCGGCTTCCTCGATCGCCTCCTTCGCGGTGAATACCACCCGACCGCTGGCGGCTCCAGGTGAGGCCGGATTCCCGACGGCTAGCGGCGTGAACTCCGCGGCTGGGTCGACCATCGGGTGCAGGACTTCCTCCAGACGCTCGGGCTCCACGCGGAGCACGGCCTGTTCCTGGGAGATGAGCCCCTCGTTCGCCATGTCCACGGCGATCCGCACTGCCGCGCGGGCCGTCCGCTTACCGGCCCGGGTCTGGAGCAGGTAGAGCGTTCCGTTCTCGATGGTGAACTCGAGGTCCTGCATCTCGTGGTAGTGGGCTTCGAGCTTACGCGCGGTGTCGGTGAGCTCGTCCAGGGCCTCGGGCATGAAGTCGGCGAGTCGCTCGATGGAAAGCGGATCCCGGATTCCCGCCACGACATCCTCGCCCTGCGCATTCATGAGGAACTCGCCGAACAGCTTCGGCTCGCCATCGGCCGCGTTGCGCGTGAAGGCGACCCCCGTGCCGCAGTCCTGGCCCCGGTTGCCGTAGACCATCGTCTGGACGTTCACAGCCGTGCCCAGGTCGTGCGGGATCCGGTAGGCTTTCCGGTACGCCTGCGCCCTGGGGTTACGCCAGCTTCGGAACACGGCCTCGATGGCCCCCCAAAGCTGGTCCCTCGGCTTCTCCGGGAAGGAAGCCGGGCTCTTCTCGGCGATGAGCTCCTTGTAGCGATGGACCACGCTCTTGAGAGCGTCACCGTCCAGCTCGTAGTCGGTCTCCACCCCTGCCTGTTGCCGAACGTCCGCGAGAATCTCCTCGAACCAGTCGTGTTCGACCTCCATGACCACGTCGCCGTACATCTGGAGGAAGCGGCGATAGCTGTCGTACGCGAACGCGTCGTTGTCCGAGATGCGCGCCAGGGCTTCCACCGTCTCGTCGTTGAGGCCGAGGTTGAGGATCGTGTCCATCATCCCCGGCATCGAGACGGCACCGCCGGACCGCACGGACACGAGGAGGGGATCCTCGGTACCGCCGAAGCGCTTGCCGGTCAGCTTCTCAAGCCGCTGGATGGCCTCATCCACCTGTTCCTCGGCTCCGTCCGGAAGGTGGTCGGCGATCAGGTGGTGCCGGCAGACCTCGGTCGTGATCGTGAATCCGGGGGGGACCGGCACACCCAGCCGGGTCATCTCGGCCAGGTTGGCACCTTTGCCGCCGAGGAGGCTGCGCATCCCGCGATCACCGTCTGTATGTCCCTTGGAGAAGAAGTACACGTGTTTCATGGGTCAGGTCTCTTGAATAGTCGTTTGAAGGTTGATTCTCGGCTTGCAGATGCGTCACTCAGGATGTGCGGTGGAGAGCGGCTCCGTTCTCGAGGTCGACCAGGGGAGCCGGATAATCGCCGGTCCAGCATGCTTCACAGAACGGACCGTACTCGGCTACCATGGCCCTCATCCCATCGAGGGACAGATATCCGAGTGACTCGACGCCGAGGTGGTCGCGGATCTGCTCGACCGTATGGGTGGCACCGATGAGCTCCTTGCGCGTCGGCATGTCGATTCCGTAGTAACAGGGCGCCACGATCGGGGGCGAGGCGACGCGGAAGTGGATCTCCCTCGCGCCCGCTTCGCGCAGCAGAGACACGAGACCACGGCTGGTCGTGCCGCGCACGAGCGAATCGTCGATCACCACGACCCGCCGTCCTTCGATCAGCTCCGCGACCGGGTTGTACTTCACCCTCACCCGGAAGTCCCGGCCCGCCTGGCCCGGGTGGATGAAGGTTCGGCCCACGTAGTGGTTCCGGATCAGCGCCAGCTCGAACGGCAGGCCGGACTCCTCGCTGAAACCGAGAGCCGCAGAGTTCGACGAATCCGGTACGGCGAAGACGCAGTCGGCGTCCACCGGATGTTCTCGGGCCAGCTGCCGGCCGAAAGCCCGCCGCGCCCGGTCCACGCTGCAGCCCCAGATTCGTGAATCCGGCCGCGCAAAATACACTAGCTCGAAGAGGCAGGGAGAGTGCGGTTCCGGCTCGAGTGGACGCAGCCTCTGGATGACGCCGTCCTCGATCCGGAGGACCTCGCCGGGCTCGACGTCCCGCTCGTACTTGGCACCGATGATATCGAGGGCACAGGTTTCAGAGGCGACGACCACGGCGTCCCCGAGCCGCCCGAGCACGAGCGGTCGGAAGCCGCGCGCATCGCGCGCCACGTAGAGCGTGCGGCCCACGGCGAGGACCAGCGAAAAAGCCCCAACGAGCTGCGACAGCGCGTCATCTACCTGGTGGTCGGGGACCTCGCGGCGGGATCGTGCGATGAGGTGGATCACGACCTCTGAGTCGCTCTCCGTCTGGAATATCGCCCCCTCGCGGGAAAGACGGTCCTTCAGCTCGGTCGCGTTGGTGAGCGTACCGTTGTGGGCAAGCGCCATGCTTCCGTGGCGGTAGTTGACCAGCACCGGCTGCGCGTTCCGAAGGCTCGAGCTACCGGCCGTCGAGTACCGGACGTGTCCGAGAGCGAAGTCGCCGGGGAGTCCCTCGAGAATCTGGTCGTCGAACGCCTCGTTGACGTGCCCCATGTCCTTGTGCGCCCGCGCCGCCCCATCTCCGTCGATGGCCACGATGCCGGCCGACTCCTGCCCGCGATGCTGGAGGGAGTACAGTCCGAGGAAAGCCAGCTCTGCCGCACGTTCCGCACCGCTGATGGCGAAGATCCCGCACTCGTCCCGCAGCCGGTCATCATCCCGCCACGAAGGCAGGGTCCTGCGCTTCGGGTCCGCCATCAAAACTCCGGAAGGGAGTGAGACGTGATCCGCTCGAACGCTTCCCGATACCGGTCCGTCGTCGATGAGACCACGGATTCGGGTAGATCCGGCGCCGGTGGCTGGCGATCCCATTCGCCGGCCTGTACTCGCTCTTCGAGATAGTCGCGCACCGGCTGCTTGTCGAGGGACGGCGGCGTGCTCCCGGGCTCGTATCCTGCCTCCGGCCAGAAGCGGGAGGAGTCGGGGGTGAGCGCTTCGTCGATCAGCAGGAGCTCGCCCGTAGGCGAAGTGCCGAACTCGAACTTGGTATCCGCGATGATGATGCCGTTGCGGCGTGCGTGGTCGCGCGCGAAGCCATATAGCTCCAGGCTCTTCTCCCGCAGGAATTCGGCGACCTTGGTTCCCAGCGCGCTCTGGACCTGCGAATACGTGATGTTCTCGTCGTGGCCTTCCTCCGCCTTGGTCGCGGGAGAGAAGATCGGGTCATCGAGTTGCTGCGCTTCGACCAGACCCTCGGGCAGCGGTTCGCCGGCCAGTGTCCCGGTCGACCGGTACTCCTTCCAGGCGGAGCCGGTGATGAAGCCACGGACCACGCATTCGACAGGGAAGGGGTCGGCCCGCAGAACAAGCATTCCGCGTCCCGCCCATTGGTCGCGCGTGTCCGCCAGGCGAGGCTCGATCTCCACTATTCGATCCGGGTCTGCGCTCACGCAGTGATTCCGCACGATATGACCGGTCCTGTCGAACCAGTAGCTGGACATCTGGGTCAGGACGGCTCCCTTGTCCGGGATGGGCTGCGGGATCACCACGTCGAAGGCGCTGATTCGGTCGCTGGCCACGAGGAGCAGGTGATTGCCCAGGTCGTACATCTCCCGGACCTTGCCCTGCCGCAGAAGGGGAAACGGAAGATCGGAACGCTCAACCGCCGACATATCAATCACTCCGTACGTTCAAGGTGCTAGCTGTCAGACCCGCAGCTCCACGGGTCCGAGGCCGTCCGGATCGGCGGCCTCCAGGACTGGTTCCACACGCCGCCGAAGCAGGGTATCGACCTGAACCGGGGCACGGCCGACGAGTCGCGTCGGATCGGCCAGTTCCTCCAGCTCCGGAAGCTCGAGGTCGATGCCAGGGTCCGCTGCCACCCGCTCGAAAAAGTCGTTGTCGGGGGCGCCGTCATCGATCCTCGCCCGCGCGTCCATGGCGTGCTGCCGGAGCCGTTCGTGCAGGTCCTGCCGGTCGGCTCCCTTGGCCACGCCCGCGATGAGAATTCTCTCGACCACCAGGAACGGAAGGGCTTTGGCCAGCCTGGCGCCGATGACCGCCTCGTGCACCACCAGCCCGGCCGCGACGTTGCACACGATCTGGAGGATGGCGTCCGAGCACAGGAAGGCATCCGTGATCGCGATCCGCCGGTTCGCCGAGTCATCGAGGGTTCGCTCGAGACCTTGAACCGACGCGGTCCAGGATGCGTTGATCTCTGCGCTGCAAAGGTGTCGTGCCAGGGCGCAGACCCGCTCCGAGCGCATCGGATTCCGCTTGTACGGCATTGCGGATGACCCGATCTGCTTGGCCCCGAAGGGTTCCTCGATCTCGCCGAAGCTCTGCAGCAGCCTGACGTCGCCTGCGAACTTCGCGGTGCTCGCTCCGATCCCCGCCAACACCGACAGCACCCGGTGGTCGACCTTTCGCGGGTAGGTCTGCCCCACCACGTCGTAGGTTCCCGGAAAGCCGAAACGATCGGCCAATCGCCGGTTCAGCTCATCCACCTTCGCCCCATCCCCCAGGAGCTCGAGGAAGGAGTCTTCGGTCCCGGTCGTTCCACGAGCGCCGCGGAAGCGAAGCTCGGAGAGCACCAGGTCGACCTGTTCAAGGTCGAGCAGGAGGTCCTGAAGCCAGAGTGAGGCACGCTTGCCGACGGTGGTCGGCTGCGCCGGCTGCCAGTGGGTGTAGCCGAGCGTGGGGAGACCTTTCCAACGATCGGCGAAGCCGGCGAGTCCGGCCACGGCCGAGACGAGCCGCGAGCGCACGATCTCCAGGCCCTCGCGCAGCTGGATCAAGCCGGCGTTGTCCGTCACGTAACAGCTGGTCGCACCGAGGTGGATGTAAGGTCGGGCCTCAGGCGCCCCTTCGCCGAAGTGATGCACGTGCGCCATCACGTCGTGGCGGAGGTCAGCCTCCAACTCCGCCACCCGCTCGAGGTCTACCTCGTCCCGGGCGGTCCGCATGGCCTCGATGGCAGCGGGGGGAATGTCGACGCCCAGGGCGCGCTCTGTCTCGGCGAGGGCGATCCACAGGTCGCGCCAGGTGCGGGCCTGGCGAGCGGGCGAGAACACATCGGCCATCTCCGCCGACGCGTAGCGTTCGATCAGCGGATGCGGATAGCGTGGGCTTTTGGCTGACAAGTTACTGTACGTAGAAGGTGGTGATGTAGGTCTTCCCGTTTCGGTAAATACTGACCCGGATGCTACCACGTCCAGAGTAATACTGGAAGAGGTCGGCAACATCCGAAGCCGAGCTGACCGGTCGCCGGTTGATTTCCAGGATCACGTCGCCGACCCGCAGTCCCGTGTAGGCCGCGTTCTGCTGCGAGATATCGGTGATCATGGCTCCGGAATCGACCTGTAGACGCCGCTCGACGGCGATCTGGGGATCCACGGTAATGAGCTCGAAACCGGCCACTACCTCCAGTCGCTCCGCCGACTCCGAGGGGAGCTCGGCTACGGGCAGCTCGACCTCTCGGTCCGACCCTCCGCGCCGGTAGGTCACGCTCACCCGGGAGCCGACCCCGGCGTCCAGCAGCCCGACTTCCCAGTCCAGCGGACTGGCCACCGGACGGCCATCGACGGCCACCAGCACGTCCCCTGGCTCGAGGCCCGCTCTCGCCGCCGGAGAGCCCGGTGCGACCCTTCGTACCAGCGTCTCGGAAAACAGGAGGGTATCCGACTCCACCGCCATGGGGTCAACTCCCACGAAGGGTCTCCGAATGCGTCCGAAGCTGCGGATCTCATCGACGATGCGGGCGGCCCGATCGATCGGGATCGCAAATCCCAGCCCTTCCGATCCCCCCGACCGTGAGAAGATCGACGAGTTCACTCCGATGACCTCGCCGTCGGCGTTCACCAGCGGACCGCCCGAATTGCCGGGATTGATCGACGCGTCCGTCTGGACCATGTCGGCCAGCAGGGTCTGCCGCTCGTCCGCAGACCGGATGTCCCTCCCGATTCCCGAGACCACCCCGGCGGTGACCGTGGCCTCCGCGTTGGCGAGCAAGTACCCGAATGGATTCCCGATGGCGATCGCGGGCTCGCCCACCATCAGATCGGAAGAGGTTCCCAGCGGCGCCGCCGGGATTGCTCCGGCCTCGATCTTCAGAACCGCGATATCCGTGAGTTCGTCGGATCCCACGATCTCCGCGGGGTGCACGCGGCCGGCGGCATCCGTGACCACGATGGAATCGGCGCCGCGCACCACATGCTCGTTCGTGACCAGGAAGCCCCGGTCATCGATGGCGAAGCCCGAGCCGTAGGATCGGCGGAGGCGCGACCGCGGGGCCGAGCGACCGAAGAAATCCTCGAACAGGCTGCGTGGGCCCGCCTGTGTCACCCGCAGGATGTTGATGCTCACCACGGACGGCGCGACCCGATCGGCAGCCGCGACGATGGGCGTGTACCGACGGCTACCCGACGCTTCCTGACGGGAGGTCTCGGGTGCGGCGACCGGTGAGGAGACTGCG
>JAMJQR010000094.1 GCA_023554335.1 Candidatus Benthicola marisminoris | reverse complement strand
CTGCTGGAGAGCTACTGGGGCGACGATCGATCTTACCACCATACCGCCCCGATCACGGCCATTTACGGCCTGCGCGAAGCCCTGCGCCTCGTTGCCGAGGAGGGAATCGAGGAACGCTGGACGCGGCACCTCAGGGTCGCGGGCGGCCTCAAAGCAGGAGTCGAAGCCATGGGCCTTCGGCTCAATCCAGAGGACGAGTTCTGGCTTCCTAGCCTCAACGCGGTTCGAATCCCCGAAGGCGTGGATGCGAAGGCCCTGTGCCGCCACATCCTCACCGAATATGGGATCGAAATCGCGGGCGGCCTCGGAGATCTCGCGGACAAGATCATCCGGATCGGCTGCATGGGTCATTCCGCCCGACCACGCAACGTGCTCAACCTCCTGCCCGCCCTGGCGGACGGCTTCGCGCGGCAGGGGGTGACGCTCGACGCGGCGGCCGGGCTCGCGGCGGCAGCGGCCGCCCTGGAGGTCGACTGACGAGGCAACGGACCATGCCGGACGGGGTGACGGCTGACGCCGCAGCCGACGTGCGGGACTGGAAACTGGCGCTCGCCGTCACTACGGCCGCAGTCCTCGCCCGGTTCGTGATGGCCGGGCTCGTGCCCCTGCTTCCGGACGAAACCTACTACTGGGAGTGGTCTCGACGGCCGGCTCCCTCCTACTTCGACCACCCGCCCGGCATTGCAGCGGTGATCGCCTTCGGCACGGCCCTGTTCGGGGACACCCGCATCGGAGTGAGATTCGGGTCCATTCTCCTCAGCCTGGTCGGGTCGCTCGCGGCCCTGGCGGTCGCCCGGCGCCTTTCAGGAGGCCGCGCCGCACTCATCGCCGCCGTGGCCTTCGCGGTCATGCCCATGGCGGCAGCGGGCCTGCTGCTGGCAACGCCGGATGCGCCTTTGCTCGCGGCCGTAGCCGTCACCTTATGGGCCCTGCTCCGGGCGGTCGAGGAAGAGAGCGGTAGCATGGCCGAGATCGGCTGGTGGTGCGCCACCGGCCTGGCTCTCGGGGCCGCGCTGCTCTCCAAGTACACGGCGGTGCTGATCCCCGCGGGGGCGGCGCTGGGTTTCGCGCTGGATCCGCGGCTGCGCCGCCGACTTCTTACCCCGGGCCCGTGGATCGGACTCGGGCTTGGCCTGGCAGCGTTCTCCCCGGTCATCATGTGGAACGCGGAGCTGGGGTGGCCTTCTTTCGCCTTCCAGCTCGAGCACGGACTCGGAGGCGGATCGGACGCGGGGTGGATTGCCGGCGCCCTGGGGGCCCTGAACCGGGTGCTGGAGTACCTGGGCGGGCAGATCGGCCTCGTCTCGCCGATCATCTTCGTGTTGATGGCGATCGCGGTCGTGTTCGCGTTGCGCCGCGGGGTCCGTGGTGAGGGGGACCGGAGAGGGACCGTGCTGGCCGGCGTCGCGATCGTCACCTTCGGGACTTTCGCGCTCAGCGCGTTGCGACGGCACGTCGAGCCCAACTGGCCCGCTCCCGCGTACGCGGCCGCGGTCGTGCTCCTGGCAGCCCGACTATGGGAAGCTCGGGGACGCAGGTGGCTGAGGTGGGGCCTGTGGCTGGGTGGAGCGCTGGTGGCGGTCATCTACGCTCAGGCCCTGTTCCCTGTCCTCCCGATCGACGCGCGCCGCGACCCGATCGCGCAGGGTCACGGGTGGGAATCGCTCGCGGCCGCCACGGACGACGTGCGTTCAGAGCTGCTCCGCGCCGGCTGCCCTTCGGTGCACGTGGCCACGAACCGGTACCAGGAGGCCTCGGAACTGGCGTTCCATCTCCCCGATCATCCGGCCGTGTTCTCGCTCAACATCCAGCGGCGCTCCAACCAGTACGCCCTGTGGCCCGGTTTCGAGGACACGGCCAAGCCCGGCGATTGCCTGGTCTTAGTGGATATCGACGATTCCGGGGCCCGCAGGATCGCGGACGTGCTTGGAGCCCGCTTCACCGATACGGCGGAGGTGGGGGCCGCGCAGCGGATGCGCGGTCGAGGGGTCACCGCCGACTACAGGTTGTGGAGCTACACGGGTTGGACCGGCGATCCGCTCACGCCCGGTCCCTGACGGATTCCCCGACAGCCACGGTCAGGCTCCGGCGACCTGGCTCTTCCAGATGGCGGCCGCCTCGGTCGCGAACCGGTCGAAGCCGATCGGTTCCCGCCCGATGAGACCCCGCTGGCGGGTGAAGTCATCGGCGGTGGCCAGCAGGCCCCGCTCCTGGAAGTGCTCGAACATCACCCGAAGGTCTGCGACGAGCCAATCCGGCATCATGGCGGACGCTGCCAGGGACCAGGCGTCCAGATCGTCGCCCGCGTAGATGACCCCCGATCCGAGAGCGGCTGCCCAGGCCTGCGCGGAGCCCTCGCCGGTGCACAGTTCCGGTCCGACGACCGGGTAGTGCTCCCCCTGGTGACCGTCCTTGGTCAGCGCGGCCACCGCGGCGTCGGCGATGTCCCGCACGTCCACCCTGTGGAGCCCCACCGATCCGAGCGGCATGGGGTACACTCCGAATTCCATCAGGGGCTGCTGCAGCCCCAGGTCGTTCTGGTAGAAGCTGTTCGGCTCGATCACCGTGTACGGGATCCCTGAGCGTTCGAGCCCGCGCGCGATCTCCACCTTGCTGGCGAAATGAGGGATCTGTGGAGCCTGGTCCGCGTGGTGTACCGACATGAACACGATGCGTCCGACGCCGGCTTCACGGGCCGCCTCGATCCCGGCCAGTCCCTGGTCTACTTCGTCCTGCGCGAGGGGGGTCAGCAGGAACAGCCGTTCGACGCCCTCGAACGCGGCGCCGAGGGTCGAAGGCTCGGCGAGCGCCCCGAGTAAGCCGGTCACCCCTTCCGGCAGAGTTGCGGCCTTTTCCGCCGAGCGGGTCAGTACCCGGACGGGCTGGCCGAGAGCTGCGAGGCGGACAACCACCTGGCTGCCGACCGTCCCTGTGCCTCCGGTGACGAGCGTCGTCATGTTCCCTCCCCCGAAGTGATCAACTGGCTCGAGACTCCAGTGTAAACAAAGCTCCGGA
>JAMJQR010000093.1 GCA_023554335.1 Candidatus Benthicola marisminoris | reverse complement strand
CACTCAGATCCGTCGCGGCCTTGCCGCTCGCTCTTTCGATCGCCCTGGTGTCGGCCCTCCCGGCCCGGGCGCAGGATTCATCGCCCGGTGTCGGTGACTCGGCCTACGTGGCCGGCGACTACCGCGTGTACACAGGCGCCGGTGAGTCGGCCACAATCGACGACATCGTCGCCGCCATGGGCGACTACACCGTCGTGTTCGTCGGCGAGGCGCACGACGACCCCACCGGCCACATGCTGGAAGGCGAGCTGCTGAAGCGCGCGTACGAGGCCTACGCAGCGGCTTCGGCGGAAGGCGAGGACGAAGGCCGCCCCCTCGCGCTCTCCCTCGAGTTCTTCCAGAGCGACGCGCAGCCCGTCCTGGACGAGTACCTGGCGGGCCTGATCACCGAGAGCTCCTTTCGCGCCGCGGCCCGGCCGTGGCCGCGCTACGAGACGGACTACCGTGAGCTGATCGAGTTCTCGAAGGAGAACGGGCTCGACGTGATCGCTGCCAACGCCCCGCGCCGATACACCACGCGGGTCACGATGCACGGCCGGGAATCGCTGGACGACCTGCCGCCGGAAGCGCTGCAGTGGCTGGCTCCCCTGCCCTACGGACAGCCCTCGGAGGCGTACCGGAACCAGTGGATCGCGATCATCCAGGAGGTGATGGCGCAGCAGGGGATGAAGTGCGGCATCCCTGCCGAAGAGTTGGCCGCGGCAACGGGCCAGGAGGTGGAGGCGCCGGCCCCGGTGGGAGCGCATGACAACATGGGCAACCAGCTGCACAGCCAGGTCCTGTGGGATGCGACGATGGCCTACTTCATGTCGGAGTACCTGGCGACGAATCCGGACGCACTGCTGATGCACATGGTCGGGGGATTCCACGTGGAGCGGTGGACCGGGACGCCTGAGCACCTCGAGGCCTACCGCCCGGGCACGAAGGCCATGGTCGTGGTGCTACAGCCCGTGCCTGACGTCGACACGTTCGAGCCGGCTCCCGAGGGCGAATGGGGCGACTTCGTGATCCAGACGGACGAGTCGCACACGCTCGAGGAGATCGAGTGCCGCAGGCTGCTGGCGGAGGTCGAGGCGCGGGCCGACGCCTAGGGCCCGCAGGCGGCCAACGGCCTACTGCTTCACCAGCGTGAAGACGCCGGATTCCACGGGCCCGCACTCCGCTTCCTGAGCCGGGGTCCAGTCGTCCGGCCGGACCTCGACGAAGGTCGCGTCCAGCGTGTCCGCCGTGAACGTGCCCTGGAATGCGCCGTCCGAGGCGCACAGGCTGTTGCTGCCAGTGACCGTGAATTCGCCGTCCACGGACTGCCCCGTCTCCTTGCCCGAGATGGTCCACGTGGTCGCGTCGGGCGGCGGAATGCTGGCGGTTCCGCTGAGCGCGTTCCCGTTCTGGGCGATGATCATCGTGATCGTGACGAATCCCTGGCTGCTCGGGTCGGTCGAGCCACCCTCCCCCACCCACGTACCCGTGTGCTGCGTCGAGACGTTGCCCCCGTTGATGGAGAACAAGAAGTCGTACGAGTCGCCCGCTTCGACGTCGGTGAGGAGGTGAGTGGCGCTGCTCGCGTCGAGCGAGAAGTCGAGGTTCTGGTTTCCGACCCCGAAGTCCCTCAGAGTGAAGTCACCGTTGGCATCGGTTTCAGTGGACTTCGATCCGATCGTCACGCGCACGCCCTCGGTCGCAGCGAGGGCGAAGCCTCCGGGCACGGCCTGGGCCTGGAACGAGGCAACGGTGCCCTGTAGGAGGGTGCCGGTCTGCTGCTCCTCCGGCCCGTTGTCGTCGCCCCCGCATCCGAAGCTGAGCAGGAGAGCCAGCAGGAGGCCGGGCGCCCATCGTCGAGAGTGGATTCTGTATTGCGGGCTCATGGCGTGCTCCTCGCGTTTCGGCGTCGATCACGGTTCAGTTGCCGAAGGCACCCGCGACGGGGCTCACGCGAGTGCGTGCAACAGGCAGCGGCCTAAAGGAGGGGGGCACAAGCGTTGGGCGACTGCAAACACGGTCCAAAGCTATTGGGCTGCCGGGCAACCAGCCAGCATCGGGACCGTCAGTTCGAATCAGCCCTCCGCTTCCGGCCGGCCTGCCGCCTAGGGCTCGAGACCGACCCGGCTCAGTAGCTCGGTGTACCGCGGGTCGGCCTTCAAGGGATCGGCCGAGTGGTCCGTGCGAAGGGTACCGATGCTGCCAGGATCCTCCTCGACGGCCCGGTACAGGTAGTCGTACGCCGTATCGAGGTCTCCCAGCTCGCCGTAGACGATCGCGATCTCCTTGATCAGCGACGCCTCGGCAGGGACCTCTTCGAGAACCGCCAGGGCCGAATCGCGCTGGTCAGCCCTCGCCCAGGCCCATGCAAGTCCGACACGATTCAGTGGGTCCTCGGGCGCGAGCTCCGCAGACCGGGCGAAAGCCTCGATCGCCTCCTCGCCCTGGTCCTGCATCGCGTAGCCGTAGCCCAGGTTGTAGTAGGCGTAGGCCAGGTTGGGGGCCATCTCGATCAGCTTCAGAGATTCGTCGACCGTGCCCTGCCAGTCGCCGGCCCACCACATGGCGTCGCCGAGGCTGGCACGCGATTGAATCGACAGGGGATCCAGCTCGACGGCGCGGCGGGCCTGCTCTACGCTCTCATCGTGCCGATCCAGCTGCAGAAGCAGTCGCGCGTAGCGGCGGTGCTCCTCGGACGAGCCCGGATTGAGATCGAGTGCCCTGAGAGCCGCCTCCTCGGCCTCTTCGTACCGCAGCTGATCGGTCAGGTAGAGGCTACGGGCCGAGTACGCTGCGGCGAGATCCGGCTCGAGCTCCAGCGCGCGGCTGATCGCTTCGTCCGCCAGGCGCTGACCTTCGATGACCGGAATGCTCCCCTGCGCCTTCAGGGTCAGGTACAGTGTGCCAAGCGCCGCCCAGGCCCTGGCGTAGCCGGGGTCGAGCTCGACCGCTTGCTCCAGGAGCTCACGCGCCTGCTCGTCCTGCGACATTCCACCGGCTGACAGGATCAGATACCGAGCCCGGGAATAGAGCTCCAGCGCCTCCGTGTTCTCGGTCGGCCGGGCCTCGATGCGGGCCTCGACCTCAGGCGACAGCGTGGCCTCCAGCGCCCTCGCGATCTCCTTGGCCAGGTCGCTCTGGATCGCGAAAACGTTGGCGGCCGTGAGCTCCTCGTCGTACGTCTCCGCCCACAGGTGCCGGTCCGTCGACGCCTCGATCAGCTGCACGTTGATGCGCACCCGGTCCCCCGCCCGCTGGATCCCGCCCTCGAGGATCGTCGCCACGCCGAGCTCGGCGGCGATCTCCGGAATCGGCTTGGTGGTGCCGGCATACTGCATCACCGAGGTGCGCGAGATCACGGTGAGCGAGTCGATCTTGGAGAGCTGGGTGAGCACGTCGTCGTGCATGCCCTCGGAGAAGTACTCGTCCTCCGCGTCGGCGCTCCGCGTGGCGAACGGGAGGACGGCCACGGAGCGGAGGTCCGTCGCCTCGGCACCGGCGGCGGCCGCGGCAGAGCCAGACGCCGCTTCAGCGTCCGCGCTGCGGCCCGGTCCGACGAACAGCCAGCCCGTGACCAGCACGCCCCACAGGGCCATCGCCGCCACGCCGCCCGCCATCGCGTTCTTCCACGTGAAGAGCTGGCGCGGAGAACTCGGCGTCCCGCGCTCTCCGGCGGCATCCGGCGCCTTGAGGCCCGATCTCCGCCCGATCCCGTTGAGGTACGCCGTGGCGCCGACGATCGGGAGGCCAATGATCAGCAGGATCAGCGCGAGGGTGAACACCCACTGCGGAAGCCCGGCGTTCTGGGCCAGGACGTCGATGACCTGGAGCACGACCCAGGAGCCGGCCGCGTACAGGCCGAGCACCTTCCAGAGCGATGCGCCGTGAGTGGAGTCCGCCATGCGTGCCTTTGCGTGAGGATGCCCGTGTCTACCGAGATCCCCGGAAGATCGCCGGCGGCTAGAATGCGGGCAAGAAGGGGCGCATATCTTCGCGCCCGACTCCTGCCCCTACTCCGCCCTGAACGCCACCACCGGATCCACCTTCCACGCCCTCCAGGCCGGTAGCAGGCAGGCGATCAGCGCTACCAGGCTGAAGAAGAGCACGACGGCCCCGAACGTCGCCGGATCCGCGGCACCAATCCCGAACAGGAGGTCCCGGATCAGGCGGGCCCCTCCGAAGGCCGCGGCGATGCCGATCGCGAGCCCGATGCCCACCAGCAGGAACCCCTGGCCCACCACCATCCGAAGGATGTGCTCGGCCCGGGCGCCGAGCGCCACCCGGATTCCGATCTCGTGCGTGCGCTGCTGGACGTGATACGCGAGCACGCCGTACAGCCCGAGCGCGGCCATGAACAGGGCCACCGCCGCGAACAGGCCGACCGCCCCGACGATGGTGCGCTCGAACGAGGTCGAACGCTGGATGACCTCCTCCATGGACGCCACGTGCGCCAGGGGGATGTCCGGGTCGAGGCGCTGGAGGATCTCGCGTAGCTGGGCCACCACGGCCGTCGGCTCACCGCGCGTGTGCACGACCAGGCGCATCCCCGAGCTGGCTCGCTGGCCGTAGGGGAAGTACATGGCCATCGGGCGGTCCGACGATAGCCCGTTCATCACGATGTCTCCGACCACGCCCACGATCTTGAACCGGGCCTCCTCCCCCAGGTCCACGGCGAGCTGCCGGCCGACGGGATTTTCCCCGGGATACAGGGTCTCCGCGGCCGACTCGTTGATGATGACCACGGGCTCCGCGCCCTCCGCGTCCGTATCCTCGAAGCGGCGGCCCTGGATCTCCGGAATCCCCAGGGCCGCGTGCGCGTCCGAGGTCACGGTGCGCCCGTACACGAGCTGGTGCTCGGAGGCGTCGGCCGGCGGAC
>JAMJQR010000092.1 GCA_023554335.1 Candidatus Benthicola marisminoris | reverse complement strand
GTGCTCGACTTCGGGCTCGCCAAGGACCTCGGGCCGGAGGACGATACATCGCTGACCCGGGCCGGGCAGGTGTTCGGCACGCCCCTGTACATCGCGCCCGAGCTGGCCCGCAACGAGGGCTCGGTGGCCGGAAGCGCCGATTTGTACAGCCTGGGCTGCGTCGCCTACTTCATGCTCACCGGTTCCCCTCCCTTCGAGGGCAGCAGTCCCTACGACGTGGTCTCCAAGCACATGAACGAGGAGCCCCGTCCTCCCTCCGAGGTCGCCTCGCAGACGATCCCGGCGGAGCTGGACGCCATTCTCCTCCGCTGTCTCGCCAAGAGGCCGGAGGACCGATTCGAGGAGATGGCGGCTCTCGCAGAGGCGCTCGAGGGCGTCGATTTCGATCCGCCGTGGACCTCCGAGCGGGCCCGGGACTGGTGGCTCGGCCACGCCGCCGAGATCGACGCGTGAGGCGACGGTGAACCGTGAAGCGCTGCTGCAGCGCGCGGCGGACGACCGCGAGTTCGACCTTCTGGTGGTCGGAGGTGGGGCCACGGGACTGGGCGTCGCGGTGGAGGCGGCGTCACGGGGGTACGACACCCTGCTGCTCGAGCAGGCCGACTTCGCCCAGGGAACATCGAGTCGGAGCACGAAGCTGATCCACGGCGGAGTCCGATACCTGAAGCAGGGCAACGTCTCCCTCGTGCTGGAGGCGCTGCACGAGCGAGGGCTGCTGATCCGTAACGCTCCCCACCTGGTGCACCACCTCGGCTTCGTGGTTCCCCTCTACGACTGGTGGGAAGGCCCGTTCTACGGAATCGGTCTCAAGGTGTACGACATGATGGCCGGCCGCCTCGGCCTCGGGCCGTCGGAGAATCTCTCTCCCGCGGAGACGCTCGAGCGGATCCCGACCATCGAGCCGGAGGGCCTGCGGGGCGGCGTGATCTACTACGACGGCCAGTTCGACGACTCCCGACTCGCCATCACGCTGGCCCGCACCGCCGACGACCTGGGGGCGATCGCTCTCAACCACCTGCGCGTGACTGAAATCGAGCACACGGACGGACTCGCTCGTGCGGTCAGGGCATTGGACACTCTGACCGGCAGGGAGCACCTGTTCCGGGCCCGGGTGATCGTCAACGCGACCGGGGTGTTCACCGACTCGATCCGCGGCCTGGACGAGCCGGCTTCGGCTCCCATCGTCCGGCCGAGCCAGGGCGTTCACATCGTGCTCGACCGCTCCTTTCTGCCGGGCGACAGCGCGATCATGGTTCCCGAGACCGACGACGGCCGCGTCCTGTTCGCGGTGCCCTGGCACGACCGGGTGATCGTGGGCACCACCGACACCCCGGTGCCCGAAGCGACCCTCGAGCCGAGACCACTCGACGAGGAGATCGAGTTCCTCCTCACTCATGCGGTGCGCTACCTCACGAAGGACCCGACACCGGAGGATGTTCTCAGCTGCTTCGCCGGTCTGCGGCCGCTGGTCAGCGCCGGTCGGGGTGAGGACACCGCGGAACTCTCGCGCGATCACACGGTGCTCGTCTCACCGTCGGGCCTGGTTACGATCACCGGCGGCAAATGGACGACCTACCGCCGCATGGGCGAGGACTGTGTCAATCAGGCCGCGCAGGTCGCGGGCCTCGAGCGGCGACCCAGCAGGACCGAAGAATTGCGGCTTCACGGATGGAGCGACGATCTCGACCCGTCGGATCCCCAGTCCGTCTACGGATCGGATATCGGGTCGCTACGGGCGTTGATCCGCTCGCGGCCCGAGCTCGATGAACTCGTGCACCCGGACCTGCCTTACAAGCGCTGCGAGGTCGTGTGGGCGGTCCGCGAGGAAATGGCGCGCCGAGTGGAAGACGTCCTCGCCCGGCGGACCCGCGCGCTGCTCCTCGACGCCCGCGCCAGCGTCGAGGCCGCGCCCGTGGTGGCGCGCCTGATGGCCGAAGAACTCGGGCGGGACCGGGCGTGGGTCGAGACCGAGCTGGCCGCCTATTCGGAGCTGGCCGGCGGTTACCTGCTCGGTTGACTCACGAGCCGGGCGCGCAGGGATAGGCGATCTCGCGCTCCACGAACAACACCGTCGCGGCCGTCCTCGGCACGCTGACGGCTACCGCGGGCGTCGAAACGACATCGGTCGTGATGCACTCGATCCCCGGTGTCGCCTCCTCGACTTCCACGTAAAGCGCGTCGTCCTCCTGGGCCGTCTCGAGCACCGAAATCATGTAACCGCCCGAAGTGCGCTCGCCCATCGAGGCGAACACGACCATGCGGGTTCCGAAGTCGATCTCGGGCACGGGTGGCTTCGGCATCACGCGCGACTGCATCTCATCCCACAGCGCGGCCCACTCGGCCGCGTCCGCGATCACCTCGCGGCGTCGCTCCACGATTCCGCTGATCGGCGTGGTCACTTCCTGCACGACATCGAACGCCACGACCTGCGCGTTCGGGGGAACTTCGACCGCGCTGCCGGTGCCCGGGCCAGGGCTCACCGGGTCGTCGCTCGAGCAGGCGGAAACCGTGAAAAGAAGAGCGACGGCGGCAGACGCTGCCCTTCGCTTTCGTGCGCTCTGGCTGTACGTCATCGGCTCGAATCCTCACTTCGTCGGTAGTCTGGGGCCGGTCGTTCACCACGTACCCTGTACACTCCGGATGCACGAGGGGTGCCGCAACTCCGGCACCCCTCGAAATGCATCCTCTACGTCATCCGGCGTCTCGCGCCGGAGAGAGCGAATCAGTCAGAAACGGTGTCGCCGATGTTGATCCGGCCCTTGCCATAGTACGGGTCGGTACCGCGCTGACCCAGGTCATCGGCGCCCTTCTGGATCGCCGCCTTGATCCGGCCCGGATTCCTTCCGTACTCCTCGACGAGGAGAGCCGCGAGTCCGGACACGTGCGGCGCGGACATGCTGGTGCCGCCCAGGCCGAGAATGTAGTTGCCGCCCTCACAGAAATAGAACAGGCTGAACGAGCTGCAGGCTTCCCAGACGAAGCCGCCCGTGTTTCCGCCGGGACCGGCCACGGAGATCGCCGAACGGCCATAATTCGTGTAGAAGGCCGGGGCATCGACCTCGTAGAACGGGCCGAATCGGATGTCGTCAGACGAAGTCGGACCGGTCGCCGAGACGCAGATCACGTGCGGTGCGTCGCAGTACGTCTTGAACAGATTCGCCTCGTGGTCCAGGTCGAGCGCATCGTTGCCCGCCGACACGACGACCGTCACGCCGTTCGTCTTGGCGTAGTTGAACAGCCGGTTCACGACGCTGATGTAGCCGGGGAAGTCCTTCTTATAGAAACCGCCGCCCAGGCTCATGTTGATCACGTCGGCACCGTTGTCGACCGCGTGAACGAATCCCTCGAAGATCGCGGCGCCCGGGCAGCTTCCGAACAGGTTGCAGACCTTGACCGCCATCAGCGTCGTCATCGAGGTCACGCCGGCTCCGACTTCCGCGTTGCTCGCGATCGTCGCGGCGACGTGCGTGCCATGGTACTGGAGGTCCACGAACGGCTCTGACGTCGGGTAGAAGATCTGGCGATAGAACTCGTCCGGATCCCCGATGAAGTTAGCGGAACGGTTCATGTCGACCAGGCCCTGCAAGTCGAGGTGCGTGTAGTCGATCCCGCCGTCGAGCACCGCGACGGTGACGTCCGGGCTTCCCAGACGGCCTGCACTCCAGGCCCCTTCGGCGTTGGCGGCCGTCATGTGCCACTGCCAGCCGAGCTGGTAGAAGAAAGCGCCAGTCGGGTCGGAGGGGCTCGCCACGCCGGCGTCCGCCGCCTGCACCTCTCCTGCGGCCGGCAACCCGATCTCGAACATCGGCTCGAGCTCGACGAAGTCGACGCCCTTCACCGAACCGATCGCATCCGCTCCGTCGGCGTCGATTCCGGACACGATGGCGACGCCGAACTTCTCGAACACGGCGTCGACGGATCCGCCCAGTTCGGCGACTTCGCCCGCGAGTCTCTTCGGCGCCTTGCCATTGAAGCCGACGAGGTAGCGCTCGGCCGTCGGAGCCTCTGAGAGATCCGGGGCGATCTGCTGGGCCGTGATGCCCGTCGGGTCCTGCGACTCGGGCGGTGAGGTGAGTTCGTCCGAGCAGCCCCACGAGAACGGGACCACCGCGGCGAGTGTGAGCAACGCGAACCGCTTCGGCGTCATGTCTTTTCCTCCTGCAACGACGTGGTGAGAACGATGTAAGCGTGAAATCGCATCGGCCGACTGTATTGATGCGGGGCCGTACCCTCCCCTGTCAATCGGGTATCCGCGCCACATTCGAGGTTCGCGGAACCGGATTCCTGTTGCGCCTGCGCTACGGTCGAAAATCGACCTCGGTGACCCGGCCTTCCGCGACCCGCACAGTCCGCCAGATCTTCGCTCCATCGACCTGCACCCCAAGCACATACACCCCCGCGGGCACATCACCGATCGCGAAGTGCTCGCCGAACACCGGATCCGGGTTGGCGCGGTCCTCGTAGGTCTCCGCGAACGAGAACGGTGTCTCCGTGGGCTCCGGCTTCGTCACGCCGTACACGCGGGCCCCGGGAACCGAGTTTCCCGACCCGTCGAATACCCGGCCCGCGATCACGCCCGTACCGGGGAGCGGGTCGATCCACAGCTGCGGATTCCGCGTGTAGGGCGGGTAACGCTCCTCGGGGCTCACCACCACCGACGGGTCCGCGTCCGCGGGCGTGGTATGGATCTCGAGGTGCAGATGGTCGTTGGTGGCCCGGCCCGTGTTCCCGGCCCGCGCGATCGGGTCCCGCTCCCCGACCCGCTGTCCGGTCTCTACCAGCAGCTCGGAGTTGTGGAAGTAGGTGGACCACACGGTCTGCCCCTCGATCGGCTCGTCGTGCCGGATCACCACCGTGAGCGCGCCCGCCTCGGCCTGGCCGGCGAAGGCGACCTCACCATCGCCGATCGAGTGGATCGGGGTCCCCTCGGGCACGTTGAACTCGACCCCCTGGTGCTGCTGAAAGTTGCCGCCCATCGTCGAGCCGTAGGTGTAGGTCTGGTCGAGGTGCGGGTTGTCCGCGCGCAGGACCGGTCGGCGGAAACGGAAGTGCGAACGGTCCGACGGCTCCACGATCCCCGGCCCGCCGGCCGGATAGCTCCGGAAATCGTCCCTCCAGGCGCAGAGCCGACGCGTCAGATCGTTGTGCTTGCAGGTCTCGTCGGAGATCCCGGTAGAGAGATCTCGGTCGCCCCGGTCGCGGTTCGCGGCGAGCATTCCCCGGACCTCTTCCCCGCCCATCGCGGAGCCCTGCTCCCAGGTCGTGCCTCCGTCCCGGCTCAGCGAGGTTCCCGCGAGATGCGCCACCTCGACCCGGGTGCTTCCCCCGGCACCGGAAGCATGAGTCGCTATGGCCAGCAGATACTTATTCGACAAGCCATTGTGTTCTGTCAGCTCAACCCAATTCTCGCCATCATCGCCCGTGAATCGAAGCCCGTCCGCCGTCGCCACGTACACCGTGTCGCCGACCGCGCGGATCCCGTCCGGAACTACGTACTGCCAGCGGGGCCCCAGCTTGCGGAAGGTCCAGTTATCCCAGGTCCGGCCGCCGTCGCGGGAAAGACCCCAGCCGTTCCCCACGGTACCGTACCAGATCTCATCGCCGCTGAAGGCGAAGGAGTTCACGAAGTTCCAGCTGATCGAAGTCGAGTCCTCGCGCGAGGCGACGATCCGCTCCCAGTCGTCGCCCGCTCCGCTCCGGCTGACGAAGATCCCCTCACCGTAGGTTCCCACCCAGACGGCGCCGTCCGGCGCGACGCCCACCGCGAGAACCTGGGTTCCCCATCCGTCGGGATCGGGAAGCGGGCTCTCCGGCCGGGTAGCGGGCAGCCCGTAGTCCTCCTCGGCCGGGCCGCACGCAGTGACCGTCAGCGCGAGGAGTCCGGCGAATACCGGACCGCGAAGCCGGTGTGAGTCTGAAGATCGAAGCATGCTCGGTCACTCCTCGGGATTGAATTCCGCCGTTCCGTACAGCTCCGGCCTGCGATCGCGCCAGAACAGCCTGCGGGCCGTGGACCCGGCGCAGGCGCCGAGATCGATGTCGCAGACCACGAGATCCTCTTCCCCCGAGGCACCGCGCGCAACGATCCGGCCCTCGGGGTCGGAGACGAACGACTCGCCGGCGAACTCGAGCTCGTCGTCCTGGCCCACCCGGTTGCAGAGCGCGGCGAAATAGCCGTTCTGGAACGCCGCGGTCCTGACCTCGGCCTCGTACATCCCTTCGGGCCACTCGCCGGCCGTCCCCGCCTGGGGGATGCAGACGAGCTCGGCGCCGGCCGCGCCGAGCGCCCGCATGTACTCGGGATAGTGCCGGTCGTAGCAGATCGCCACGCCCACGCGGCCGACCGCCGTCCGGTACACCGGCGCACCCGTGTCCCCGGGGTGATACCACGCCTGCTCGTGAAAGCCCTCGTAGTCCGTGATGTGCACCATGCGGGTCACCCCGAGCAGCGACCCGTCCGCGTCGAACACGGGCGAGCTGTCGAAGCGACGCCCTTCCGCGTCCCGCTCGTACAGGTTGAAAACAGTCACGAGTCCGAGCTCGCGGGCCACCGCCGCCACGCGATCCGTCGTCGGACCCGGAATCGGCTCGGCGACCGAGTCCGCCCAACCACATGTCCGGTATTGGGGGAAGAAGCGGTCGAGCGCGAGCTCCGGAAAGGTCACGAGGCCAGCCCCGGCCTCCCTGGCCGACCGCATCGAGCCCAGCGCCCGCTCGAGGTTCTCGGCCCGGTCCGGGCCCACCTGGTTCTGGATCAGCGCGATGCGAAGCACTGCGACTCCTGTTCAGAGTGTCCGCCGGCCTTGCCCGGCCCGGCAGCGACGGCTAGTACCCCGGAGCGCGTGGCTCCGGGCCGCGACGACGATCCCGCATCCCGCATCGAGGCTCCGTGGCGCAGACCCCAGGCGACCGATCACATGGCACGGCGACCGCTACTAGGCCGCCCATCTCCCCGGACCTCGCCATCCTCGTCCTCGTCCTCATCTGGGGCGCGAACTTCTCGGTAGTCAAGTATGCTCTCGAGCAGTTCCGGCCTCTGGCCTTCAACGCTCTCCGTTTCGTGCTGGCATCAGCGGTCCTGCTCGCCGTGCTCCGTCCGTCGCGGATGACCTTCCGGCTCGAGCCGGGCGATCTGAGAAAGTTCGTCGGTCTCGGCCTTCTCGGAAACGTCGTCTATCAGTTGATGTTCATCTTCGGGGTTCACTGGACCCTGGCCGGCAACGCCGCTCTGATGCTGGCTACGGTTCCGATCTTCGTATCGCTCTTTTCCACCCTGCTCGGGCATGAGAGGATCGCGCCGGCGGGCTGGCTGGGAGTGGCGCTTTCCGTGGGAGGAATCGCGCTCGTGGTCTGGGGCGGCACGCGCGCCGTGCAATTCGGCCAGGAGACCGTGCGCGGAGACCTCACCATGCTGGGCGCCGCCGTCGCCTGGTCGGCGTACACGGTCGGCGCAGCGCCGCTCGTGAAGCGTTACGGGCCCCTGCGCACCACTGCCGGGACCATGTGGATCGGCACGGTGGTGCTGGTGGCGATCTCTCTGCCCTCCCTGCTCGCCCAGGACTGGGCGATCGTGAGCTCCGGAGCGTGGGCCGGACTGGTGTTCAGCGGCGCCCTGTCGATCGCGCTGGCCTACCTGATCTGGTACTACGGCGTGCGCCACCTCGGAAGCTCCCGGACCGCCATTTACTCGAACACGGTCCCGCTCGTGGCGATCGTTGTCGCCTGGCTGACGCTGGGTGAAACGCCGACGCTGCTGCAGCTCGTCGGAGCCGCCTCGATCGTAGGAGGGGTGCTGCTCGCGAAGCTCGGGGTCGAGCGGGATGCGGTCGGAGCGGCCGTGCCGCTGGAGTGACGGCCGCCGAGAAAACCGGCCACGACCGGGTCCCGTCCGGCGCCTGCCCGCGTCAGGCCAGGGGACCCGTAGCCACCTCGGGGTGCGCGCGCACGAACGCCACCAGCCGGTCCACGTAATCTCGAAATGGCGGCACCGAGATTCTCGATCCCTGCAGATCGGTCGTCGCGTGCTGGACCGAGTAATGCGTCGGATGATCGAAGTAGTCGAGTGCCTCCGGCTGGATTCCCGTAAGGCGCGCCAGACCCGGGACGGTCCGCAAAGCCCTCCGGGCGATTGATTTGCGGACCGGGATCCGGAGAACTTCACGACCGGTGGCCTCCGCTATGGTCGTCACCGCCTCCGAAACGGTCAGGGGATCGGGATCTGCGAGCTGGTAGGTCCTGCCGGTCGTATGCGGCAGCGCGGACAGGTAGGCGATCGCCTCGATCACGAAGTCCCGGGGCACGAGGTTGATACGGCTCTCCGCGGCGCCCTGCATCTCCGGCATCGGCACCCTGCGCCGGTTCCGCAGCATCCATCGAATCAGGGGGTACGGCCCGTCGTACTTCTGCGTCTCCCCGGTTCCGCTGTCGCCGACCACGATCGCGGGACGGTACGTGGTGACGGGTACCCCGTCGCGCGCGGCGGCCCGCACTTCGACTTCGGCCAGGTACTTCGTCTCTTCGTAGTAGTTGTTGAACGCCTGGCCACGTTCGAGATCCGCCTCCGCGAAGATCCCCGGGTGCCGGCCGCTGACGTAGCAGGTGCTGACGTAGTGGAGTCGCTCGAGGACGGGACAGGCCGAGGCGAACTCGAGGAGGTGCCGCGTGCCGTACAGATTGACCCGCATGCCGACCTCGCGCCTCACACCCAGATCGTAGATCGCCGCGAGGTGGAAGATCGAGGTCACATCCGATGCCATCCGACGAAGCGAGGCGCCGAGCCCCAGATCCGCTCTCGTGATGTCGCCCTCCACGAAGCTCACCCGGCCGCGCAGCATCGGCTCCGAGAGCTCGAGCTCCTCGACCCACCGCCGGGCCCGATCGGCGAAGTGGGACTGGACGAGGCAGATGGCCGTCGCGTCATCCGACCGCGACAGTATTCGTGGAAGGAGCTCGGATCCGAGGAACCCCGGAATCCCCGTGAAGAAGATCCTGCTCAACGGCTTCCCGGAAATCCTCGAAGGGAACGGAGCAGCGCCGTGGTGACCCGGCGTCCGCCGGGACGCCGCGCCCAGGCGATCGCCTCCGAGATCGAGGCACCGCGCTGTTCCGCGATCGTCTGGGTCTGCGTGTACTTGAGCAGCCCTTCCCTTCCGTGCCTGCGTCCGAGGCCCGAGTCCTTCATGCCGCCCATGGGCGCGTCCACCGAGCCCCAGGCCGCCGCGTAGGCTTCGTTGATGTTCACGGTCCCGGCCTCGATCCGGCTCGCCAGCCCGAATGCCGCCTCGCTGTCCCGGGACCAGACGCTGGCGTTCAGGCCATAGGGGCTGTCGTTCGCGAGGCTGACCGCCTCATCGTCCGACTCGAACGGGCGGACCGCTGCCACGGGACCGAAAGTCTCCTCGGAATGAACCCGCATCTCCGGGGTCACGCCCGTTAGCACGGTCGGCTCGTAATACCAGGGGCCCACCTCCGGCCGGGGACGTCCTCCCGTCCGGATCGTCACGCCCCGCGCGACCGCATCGTCCACGAGCTCTGAGACCTTCTCAAGCTGGGCCGCCGAGGAGAGCGAGCCGACGTCGTATCCCCAGTCCAGGCCGGTCCCGAGCCTGAGCCCCGCGGTCCGCTGCGTGAAACGGGAGAGAAACCGGTCGTGAATCGATCGGTGCACGTAGATCCGCTCGATCGAGATGCAGAGCTGCCCGGCATTCGCGAAGCAACCCTGCAGGGCTCCTTCGACCGCCTTGTCCAGGTCCGCGTCGCCGCGCACGATCATCGCGTTCTTCCCGCCGAGCTCAAGGCTCGCGCCTGTCAGAGTTCCGCCCGCCGCCGCCGCCACGATCCGCCCGGTCGCCGTGCTGCCCGTGAACGACAGGTAGTCGGCATGTTCGACGAGCGCGGCTCCCGCTTCCGGGCCCGAGCCCGAGACGACCTGAAAGAGGTCGTCCGGCAGCCCTGATTCGGAGAGCTTCTCCGAGATCCACA
>JAMJQR010000091.1 GCA_023554335.1 Candidatus Benthicola marisminoris | reverse complement strand
GCGAGGAGTGAACCGGGCGGTGAACCGATCCTGTATCTCTCCGCCGCAGCGAGGTGCAGAGCCAGCAGGCAGCCCACGAATGCGGCAGCAGATGGGAACCAATTCGACGGGACGCCTCGACCTTCCGCCGCCCACGCGACCTCCGGCCCGGCCAGGTGGACAGCCACGAGCGCCAGCGTGAAGACGGCGAGAGCCGCGGTGGGAATACGCCAGCCGATTTCCACGCCAACTTTGCCGTCGAGCCGACGGATTCCCCGTGAGCGGTGCTCGGCGTAACGGAGGCCCGCGGCCAGGAAACACAGTGTCGCGAGCAATTCGGTCCCTTCTTCCGCAGCGATCTGCCACGCTGGTCGGCCCCAGGCGTTCGCATGCAGGTTTGCCGCGCCGGCGGCGACCTCGAAGTGCTCGTGCACGGGCGCTGTGAGGAAGAGCAGTACTCCTATCGACACCAGCGGCAGCATTCCGGAAACCGCCTGAAAGTGCCTCCATGATGCCCAGAGAACGACGACAGCTAGCAGGACCAGGGGCGCAGTGAACACGGCCGCCCATCCCTCGACGAATCCGATCTCGGGTAGCACGAGCCGCACGACGACATTGTCCGCGAGTCGCTCGTGCAAGGACCCCATTTCGTCCAGCGACAGCAGGAAGAAACCCGCAGCCACCACGCTCCAGGCGACCACGATCGAGCGCGGATCCGTCCCGGTCCCCGATCCGCTCGCCGCGACCAGGCGTTCGACCCCGGCGCAGATCAGCGCGACGAGGCCGACCCCGAACAGAAGCATCGACGCTACCCACACGGCCGCGTTGTTCTCGGCGGCGAGTGTGATCTGCCAGCGAATCGGCGAAGGAATCCACGGAATGGAGTGCGCCGCGAAAGTAAGCACCATAGCGCCCGCGATCAGTAGCGCTGTCGCCCGCTCGATCCGACGAACGTTGCTCGGCTCGAGTCGAACATAGAGCCGGACTCGCTGGTGAATCAGCGGCAGGTTCACGGGATCTTCCTCACGATGCCCGGACCGAGGGCGTTCGCCACCGGGAGCGGCAGCTTGCGCCACACCTTCGGCCCCAGCGACAGCGCGCCTTCATCCGGATTGGGCGTCGCTGCATCGGCGTCCGACGGCCTGTGATACCACCATAGCTGCTCATCGCGGCCGCCCCACTGGAGCTTGAACCGGTGCGTGCCGCCTCCGGGCGAGCAGCGCCCGAAGTTGAATGTCGCGAGACCCTGCTCTGCGGCTCGCTCGATGAATCGCCAGTAGAGCAGCATGTTGGGCGCGATTCGATTGTAAGCCCGCAGTGACGAGGCCCAGGTCATTTCGAATTCGTCGGCCCAATGGAAGCCGCATCCGGCCGCCACCGGTGTGTCGTCCAGCCAGGCGGCCCCGAACCAGGCGCTGTCGCCGAAGGTGTCTCTGATCGCTTCGAAGACGGGTCGCCCGATGACGGGGGTCCCGAGGTCGCGCATGTTCTCGGCGAACACGCGGTAGAAGGGGTCGACCTGGTCCGGACCGAATCTGACCTCGACGCCTTCCTTGATCGGGCGGCGCACCTGGCTGCGCACCTTTCCCTTCAGCGCGGAAAAAGTATGCTCCGGGTCGCCCGGCTCGAGATCGAGAAGGACCGTCACTTTTCTGTGGGAAGCCGGCAGGTCCACGGGCAGTTCGCCACGGCTCCTCAGCTCGAGCAGGTCCACGCCGTTAGCATCGGCTCTGGACGCCGCCTCAGTGGCCAGCGCACGAACTGCACCCTCGTCCCCCAGAGGGCCACCGTAGTTCAGATAGGGCATTGAAACGAGGTAGTCGCCGAACAGGAAGCTGTTGACCCTCACCAGCGGCAGGGCACCCACGAGCCGGTCCTCACCCTCGTAGGCTCCGAGGTAGGTCGTCCGCTGCCCGAATGCGTTTTCCATCACCTCGCGCCAGCCGTACTGGTGGAAGTGCGTCCAGCCCGGCCGGCTGCGCACGAAGGCGTCCCAAGCTTCAGGCGTGCCCGTGTAGGGACGGACTTCCATCAGTACCCCCTCGTCGGGTCCACGAGGTGAAGCAGCGACTCCCCTGCGACGAATCGCTCGAGATTCACCAGGAACTCCTCCTGCGATGCCACCTCTTGCCTCCCGGGGGCGCTGCGATAGGCCGTATGGTGTGTGAGCCAGAGTCCCGGACATGCATACAGCGGGCTGTTTTCGGGCAGGGGCTCCTGCCGCGTGACGTCGAGGCAAGCTCCGCCGAGGTGCCCCGCTCGCAGGGATTCGGCGAGCGCTTCCTCGACGACCGTTTCGCCCCGTCCGACGTTCAGCAGGACGGCCCCCGGTTTCATGCGTGCCAGGAAGTCGGCGTCCACCAGGTCGCGCGTCTCATCCGTGGCGGGCAGGGCGAGCACCACGTAGTCGCACTCTCCGAGCCGGGACCGGAGTTCGGCCAGTTCGATCAGCTGATCGACTCCGTCGGGGGCTCCCAGATCGGGCCGGCGGCGAACTCCGAGTACGGAGCAGCCCAGTGCGGAAGCGTTGCGAGCGAAGCCGCTCCCGATGGCACCGAGACCGAGGACCAGGACCGTGGAGCCGCCGAGTCTTCTGGCCGGCGGAACCGCCCAGTCACGCCGGGAGGTCGCGACGAAGTGCTCGGGCAGACTTCGAGCCATGGCCAGCAACATCGCGGTGGCATGCTCGATCGGCATCTCCGCGGAGCCGGGGCCCGCCCGGGTCAGAAGCACGTCTCGACCGGCGATCGCCCGCGCCGCCATCTCCACTCCGGCGTACGTCGTGTGGACCCAGCTGAGATTCGGCAGCGAAGAGGCGATCTGCGCGAGCGACTCTTCGGTCATCGGCCACGCATGCATGAGTACCCGCACCCGGTCCGAGTCCTCCGGTGCAGGCGACATGAAGCCGGGGTGTCCGGTTCGGTCGAGGCCGAGCCGGCGCCGGATCCGGGTCAGCCGTCCGGGTCGAGCTGGCGTGAGCGTCTGAAATCCACCCTCCCAGCCGGCCGCCCGCGCTGCCGTGCGGAAGTCATCGGTCAGGAACCTGCGCGGCAGGAGCATGTCCATCAGCTCACCTCCGCCGGGTCCATCCAGCGCCGGGCCAGCTCCAGCCCGGGGCGCTCCCTGAAGAATCTCCGTCCGAGGCCGGATCTCCGTCGCGTGAACGCGAGGTCCAGCTCGGCCTGTTCCGCCGCGGCTTTCGCAACATCGTCCGCTACCCGGGCGGCGCGCCTCACGGCTGCATGCCGCGCGGTCTCGCTCACGCTTCGCTCCGTCTCGTTCGCGACGGCGAAGAGCCGGGCGATGGCTTCCGGATAGAGAAATCGAAGAAGTGCCCGGCGGGTGGCGTCGGTCGCCGGAATGTTCGCGTACAGTATGCCCCCTGAATTCGCTACGAAGTCGGGCACGACGAGGATTCCCCGGCCTTCGAGGCCCGACTCGCCCACGTCCTGGCTGATCGGACAGTTGGCAGCGGCCACCACCGATCTGCACCGGAGTCGATCCGCGTTCTCCGCGTTGAGGCTCCAGTGGGACGCGCAGGGGACGAGGACGTCCACTGGCAGTTCCAGGAGGCCCGCGTGTCCGATCCGAGCACCGCCTTCATAGCTCTCGAGCCCGGCATCGCCTCGCTCGGCACGCAGTTCCAGGATCCGCGGCACATCGAGGCCCTCGGGGTCATGCACGGCTACCAGGCGGTTCGACACACCCGTGACGCGCACACCGGCCTCAGCCAGCATACCGGCGAGAGCGGCCCCCACGGCGCCGATCCCCTCGATCGCGGCCGTCGCGCCGTTCACCTCTCCGCGGACTGCCCGGAGTGCCTCCACGACACAGGCGAAAACGGTCAGCGCAGTGGCCTCCCCCGTGTCTCCCCGTCGAGCCGGAGGTGGTGGAGAACCTGACACCCGTCCGGCGCCGAGCTGGAATTCCCAGAGGTCTTCCGGCCCGAATCCCATGTCGGTTCCCGCTCCATACATGCGCGACCGCAGCTGCGGGCCGAGCGCCCTGCCGAATGCCCGGATCGCCTCGCGTCGAGTCTCGGGGGTCCATTCAGGCCGCTCCACCAGGCCCGCCTTCGCACCCCCCATCGGCATTCCGAGCCAGGCGAACTTCCACGACATCGCGTCGGCCAGCGCCCTCACACGCGACGGATCCAGATCGGGCGTGCATCGAATGCCCCCGACCGCCCGCGGACGACTGCTCGCGTTCAGGGCCAGCCAGCCGATGACCGCGCCCGCTGCGTCGGTCACGGTCGTGAGCGTTCGGGTCGCGCCCAGCGCCGCCACGTCCGGGCTCAGCTCGTCGTTTCGCGTTTCCCTCATCAGGCCGCCGTTTCCTGCAGATCCGACCAGGGCAGCTCGGCACCGAACGAAGCCGCACGCGCGCCGAGCACGCGGATGCGGTCCAGCGGTCGGGCGACGTAGAGCTGATTCCTGTCACCTACGCCGTACGCCGCCAGTCGGGGTGCCAGACGGCCCCGGTTGAGCCCCATGCGGCCGCCCTGCAGGGCGACCATGGTCAGCAGACCCGGCGTCCGATCCCGCATTTCACGGCTGTACCGATGGTGGGCCAGGTCCGGGCGCGGGATCTTCTCGGAGTGGGGAATCCCCTCCAGCTCCGGACAATACGTCCGCAGCAGTTCTTCGTAGAGTCCCGCGTCGAACAGAGATGCACGGTGGCCGAGCCGGAGCGAAATCAGCTCGGGCGTCACGAACGGATGGTAGGTCTCCGTGCGATCCAGGACCTGGAGGTGGTTCTTCGCGTGAAAATCGCGGGTCCGGTGCATCAGGACCCACAGCCAGGCACGGCGGGTTTCCGATTCGAATCCCTCCGGTCGAAACTCGTCGATCTGGGTCAGCACGCGCCTCCGCAACCGACGCGACGAGTCTTCATCGAACAGCGTCTCCGGTCGCAGCGCGAGATGGGCATCGAGCAGCCCCTCCGTCAGTTCCCCCGAGCGTGGCGAGCGCTGCTGCACCTTCTGTTCGAACACCCATCCCCGGATCAGGTCATCCCCCAGCAGGCCGTCCACCATGGGAGGTGGATCGGTCGCTTCGGCGAGCGCCAGGCTCGTGTAGAAGCTCCGCTGGGGGAAGCCGTGCGGAGCGAAGAACCAGGGGTCCTCGAAGGCATCCACCAGTGATCCTTCCACGGGAACGATCCGGAGCGGGATGCCGAGCCGGCCTGCCACCTCCCGGCCGGGACCGGCATCGCCGGACGACGCGTCCACGAGGATCGCCTCATCCGGCCTGTGACCGAGCGCGGCGAGCCGGCAGGCTACGTACCGACTGTCGTACCCTCCCGAGAGAAACGACCCGATCCGTGATTCGTCCCGCACCACCCGGCTCAGGAGGCCGTCCACCGACGCACCGATACGCTCCACCAGCTCGGAGCGCTCGAGATCGGCGTCGCCTTCTACCCGGTCGTACGGTCGAGTCTGAAGCTGCCCTGTAGCGAGGTCGATCCTCGCTCGCCCCGGCGGCAGGCGGTGCAGTCCCTCGACGAGGCTGCGGCCGTTGAGCGGATGTTCGAGCAGCAACCAGGCGGCGAAGGCGTCGGAATCGAGCCGGGACGGCGCCAGACCGGCCTCTACGAGCGGCAGCACCTCGGACCCGAACACGGTCCGACCACCGGAGGCGCGGACGAAGAGAGGTCGCAACCCCAGACAATCCGTCTCGATCTGCAGGGATCGATCGGCGGGGTCTATCCGGAACAGGTTGAATTCACCGAGCCACCCATCCGTCGGGGAACGGACCTCGTCAGAGGCGTCCCACAGCGCTGCGCGCAGGGTTTCCGGGCCCGAAGGTCCGGTGGCGGGCAGCGGACGACCAACCACCACTGCGTGTCTCTCGCCCTCTCTGACGCGCCCGCGGGAGAGATCACCGGCGGAGCGACCCACCAGGAGCATCTCGAGCCCCGGGACGCGAACCGTCTCGACAACCGAGCCGCCGGCCTCGAGACGTTTCCTGAGACTCCGCAGATCGCCGGGAACAACGTCACCGGCCACACCGAATACCGACCTCATGCTGCCGTAGAGTGCGCCTCGAAGAAACGCGCCCGGACCGAGGTGAAGCGGAATTCGCGCAGGAGCCTGGAGAGGCGATCCTCCATCCGTCCCAGCC
>JAMJQR010000090.1 GCA_023554335.1 Candidatus Benthicola marisminoris | reverse complement strand
GCCGGGCCGGCCCATACGTCTCGAGGCGCGCAGCGTCCGCCGCCGGCATCATGTTGTCGCCGAACTCGGTGCCGAAAGCCCCGGGCTCCACGATCGTGGTGTCGATACCCTCGCCCGTGAGCTCGTAGCTGGCAGCTTCGGCCATCGCCTCGAGCGCGAACTTCGTCCCCGCATAGGGACCCACGAACGGAAACACGAAGCGACCCAGGCCACTGGTGATGTAGATGATGTGCCCCTGGCCCCGCTCACGCATATGCGGCAGCACCGCTCGGTTCACCCGCATCACGCCGAAGACGTTTACATCGAACACCTGCTGCACCTGTTCGACGTGAAAGGCCTCCTGGAGGCCGAACGTGCCGACGCCGGCGTTGTTGATCACGACATCGATACCCCCGGCCGAGGCCTCCGCCTGCGCCACCGCCTCGTTGACCGATACCTCGTCCGTGACGTCGAGATCCAACACGTGCAGGCTCCAGTCGTTCTCCTCGGCCTGGCTGCGCATGTCTGTCGCGATGCCCGCGTTCTTTCCTTCCGTCCCGCGCATGGTGGCGAATACCGTATGACCTCGCGCAGCCAGCGCGAGCGCCGCGTCACGGCCGAAGCCGCTGGATGAGCCGGTGATGAAGATGCTTCTGGTGTCGGGCATGCCGCTCCTCCCTTTCTCGTGGTTTCGTTCCGTCCGGGACGGCTTGAACACCGGACGCGGCCCAGAAGTGCCCGGAGACCCTGGGTGGGCCTCCTGGTTCAGGCGCGGAGTATGTCCCTGACGATCCGAAGATGATGACGGTTGTGGATGCGGATGAACTTCAGAGTCCGGTCCCGATCGAGAACGCCGAACGCGAAGTGCCGGTACCAGTGGTCGGAAGGTAGCGCGCGGGAGGCCTTCAGGAGCCTCTCGCTTTCGTCCAGCATGGCTTCGAGCTCCGGTTCCGCGATCCCATCGGTGGGCACGGCAGCCTCCGGAGACTTTCCGCGACCGCGCGGAATCCAGCCGCTGGTGAGGACCATAGCCCGCAACGGGTTGAATGGTGACGGCGGGACCGGAGGGTCCGAGGCCGCCAGCGACCGACACACTCCGATCATCGCGAGGTTCAGGTGGTGAATGTGCATTCCCACCGACCACCCGGACACGTCGGCGACCCGCGTCTCGGCCTGCGGAACGTAGCCCCGGAGCTCAGTCAGTCCGAAGTTCATTGGTGTCATGGTATTCCTCCGAGGGTGCGCCGTCAGTCAGAGGGAAGCGCTGCCCGCCAGCCCGCCTGACGGGTGACCTCCAGCTCGGCCACAACACCCGCATAATCCTCATTGCCCGCCAGGTTTACGTCCTCGCCCGGGTCGAAATGACGGTCGTACAACTCTCGGGCCGCGATCTCGCCAGTCTCCCGATTCACCCAAACGACATAGCGGTATCGATCCGTGCGGACCGCGTACCCCATGTACTCGACTCCATCAGGGGCGATCCAGATCCCCTCCCGCAGAAACTGGCTGAACACGGCCGATTTCCACTCTCTCTCCGGGTTCGCCATCAGGGGCGCCAGGCTGACGCCCTGAAGGTGTCCGGGGACGGGAAGTCCGGCCAGCTCGGTCAACGTCGGGTAGATGTCCACGAACTCGACCAGCGCCTCGACCCTCGCGCCGGCGCCGAGGCCATCGGGCGCCCGCACGATGAGAGGAGCCCGCGTGTCGATCTCGTAGTTCGTCATCTTCGCCCAGCTGTTGTGCTCCCCGAGTTTCCAGCCGTGATCTCCCCACAGGACCACGATGGTCCGATCGGCGATCCCGAGACCTTCCAGCGCGTCGAGAAGACGCCCCACCTGAGCGTCCACGTAGCTCACCGAGGCGTAGTAGCCGTGCTTCAGCCGCCGGGCGTCCTCGGGCGCGACCGCACCGTCGAACGGGTGAGGCACGTCCCGGAAGTCCGAGTAACCGCGCAGCTCGCGCATGTTGTTGATCGCCATGTGCGGGCCGTCGTCGGGCACGGTCGGATTCGCGGCTGGAGGGATATCGGCCGGATCGTAGAGGTCCCAGTACTTCTGCGGAGCGGTGAAGGGAAGATGTGGACGATAGTACCCGATGGCGAAGAAGAACGGTGCGTATCCCGCGGCCAGCTCGGCCAGCTTCTCGATGGCCACTCCGGTCTGCGCCCCATCGAAGTACAGGTCGTCGCCTCCCTCCACAGCCTCGGTCGACCCGGCTTTCAAGTACCATTCGCCGTACTGGTCGATGTACCGGGCCTCGTCGCCGGACTCGATGATCTCCGCCTTCCGCGCTTCCTGAATCGCCACGTTTTCCGGGTGTCGATACACGGCGTCCGGGTCGAAAGGATAGCCGTCGATATGCAGTTTGGGCTCGCTCCACGAAAGCGAGTCAGGAATCACGTTGTGGTAGATCTTCCCGATAGCGGCGGCGTGATACCCGTTCATCACGAAGTGCTGCGGAAGGGTGACGACATCCGGCACGGTCTGGCGGAAGTCTGTCTGCAAGTCCCAGACGCGAAGCGAATCCGGGCGCAGTCCCGTCATGAGGCTGGCGCGCGACGGATTGCACACCGCCTGCTGGACGTGCGCCTGCAGGAACGTCACGCCGCTCGCTGCCAGGCGGTCGATGTTCGGGGTCTTGATGTGAAGATTGCCGTAGGCTCCCAGCTCGGGTCGGAGGTCGTCTACCGCGATGAACAGGACGTGGGGTCGGAGAGGACCTGTCTGCTCGGACGTTGCAGTGCCGGCCGCGGGTTCGATGTCGGACTTCCCCCGCATGCCCATGTACATTCCGCCGAAATACGGAACCAGCCAGATCAGCCACACGACGACGCTGTAGCGATGGAAACCGGCCCTGGCCTTCTCCGTCCCCGAGCGCACCACACGGGTGGCCCAGATGGCGTGGATGAGCATGAGCCAGAGCGCGATCTGCCCGGTGAGCGTGTGCGGTTCGAGGATGTCGAACGGCCCGGTCGCCATTTGATGCATGGCCCACGTCCCGGAGACGTCAAAGGCGAATCCCGTCCAGAACGCCACCACGTGCCACGGCTTTAGATAACGAACGACCCGCTCGGCCCATACGCCAAGGGAATAGAAGACCAGCGCCAGTGTGATCAGGAGCGCGGAACCGGTCACGATCGCGACTCGACGAGTGGCGACAGGAGCTGTGCAGCGTACAGGTCCGTGAGGGATCGGGCCGACCGGCGACTGATCAAGACGAGCGGAACGTCGGTCCGGTGAGCTATGGCGAGCGCCAGTTCCCCCAGGGGTCGACTGCCCCGCTCGCGGCGCTGCATTCCGAGAACCACGAGGTCTGCCTCCGACGCGCGCGCGGAGATGGCGTCAACCGGTTCGTCCGTGGGCTCGACTTCGATCACGTAGGGTCCGGCGGCCTCGTCCCGCGCCAGCCTTCGAATCTCCCTCTCGACTCGGTGGCGCTCGTCGGAAGACGTCCCCCCGGCGACGGCGTGCATGAACGTGAGCGATCGCTCGCTCGACCGTGATAGGCTGGCCAGGAGACGGGCCCTGAGGTGACTGTGGTCACCGCGACCGCCGATCGGAACCAGAATTCGCTGAGCCTCACCCATGCGCCATCGCGGCGGCGAGCGGACGATCACTGCGTCCATCGGCAGCTCGGCGAGAAGGCGCTCGAGGTTGGCCTCCGTGCCCGGCTCCGTGAGATCCGAAAGCCCGACCAGAACGGTCTCGCAGCCGTGGCCACGCGCCACCTGGGCGATTTCCCGCCACGGTTCCGCGGCGATCGTAAACAGCGTCTCGGGGGCAATATCGCTTTGCAGGCTCCTCTCCAGTGCCTCCCCGAGTACGGCTTCGGCGTCGCGAAGCACCGGATGGTCGCGATGAACCGCGCCTGCCTCCGACCGGACCACCGTCAGCAGCAGAACACGCCCGGTCCCGGGGGTGCGCAGTGTCGCCGCTACATCGACCAGGCTGGCCGCGCTCTCCGGGTTGGCGATCGGAACCAGAACAAGAGGACTCCGGCCCCGCAGGCGGGCGAGGTCCGGGTCGACGGCCTCTGCCGAGGCGTCCGCGAGCTGCGCCCCCGAGGCGAACAGGGTGAGGTACAGCGCCGCTCCGAGCGCGAGCCACGTCAGGACGACGGTACCCGCCTCGGGCACCGCGAAGGCCTGGAAGGTCGCCAGGCCGAGGCACAGGACGGCTCCGATGACGGGAACGACGGCCGGCCGGGAGCGGTCCGTCCGGCTTCCGGCGAGCACGGCAGCCCAGTGCACCATGGCGAAAGAGATCAGGAAGATGAGGCTCGAAGCGGCACCGGCTGCCGCCACGTCTCCCACGCCGACAGCGATCACTGCCACCATCACGCCGGTCACCGCCACGGCAACCGCGGGCGTTCCACTGGAAGCGCGCACCGTGCCCAGTCGACGTGGCAGCGTCCGGTCCCGCGCCATGGCGAATGCCACCCGGGAGGCTCCCACCAGATTCGCGCGAAGAGCGGACAGCATGGAGAGGACACCGGCCCCGATTACGAGCCAGAAGCCGCCCACTCCCATGAACCGCTCTGCCGCTACCGCGACCAGGCCTTCGGGATTGGCCGCTGCCGATGGCGTGATCCCTTCAGGTGGCGCCCCGACCGTGGCCATGAAGAACAACAACGGTATGTAGACTGCTAGCGCGATGCCGAGCGACAGATACATCGCCCGCGGGAGGTTACGCTCCGGATCCTTCACCTCCCCGCCCACTGCGGCAATCAGGTCGAAGCCCTGTAGGGCGATGAAGGTGTAGCCCATCGCGCGAACGACCCCCGTCGGCCCCGCAGCCGCGAACGGGTCCAGACGCGCGAGGAGCTCGGGCGGCGACTCTCCGATCCAGGCGATCGCTCCTGCCACGATCAGGACGGCGAATACGATCACCTTGCCGACGGTCGCCGTGTGTCCGCCACCGCCCGCCCTCTGGACGAGCGTGAGCGCGTAGAGCAGGATCGCCGCCAGGGCCAGGCCGGCGCGTAGCGGGGCGCCCTGCACCCATTCCGGTGCAGCGCCCAGCATAGGCAGGGCACGCGCCAAACCTTCCGCGGCAAAAGCTGCGAATCCGAGCGAATACAGCACGCCGGCAAGGATTGAAGCGAACCACACCACCCAGCCGACCACGAAGGCGACCTCGATGGACAAGACCTTCTTCGCGTACGCGTAGATGCCGCCCGACTCGGGGAAGCGCCGGGCCAGGTAGGCGAAGCTGGCGGCCGTCACGAACGCGATCACCCCGTTCAATGCGAACGCGACGATCGCCGCAGGGCCCGCCGTCGCGAACGCCACGCCGGCCAGGGCGAGGATGCCCCCACCGACGATCGCGCCGACGCCGAGAGACGTGGCGCCGAACAGTCCCATGTGTCGTGTGGTATTCAGGAGTCGCTCGCGCG
>JAMJQR010000089.1 GCA_023554335.1 Candidatus Benthicola marisminoris | reverse complement strand
GTCGGCCAGCTAGCTCCTCCATGCCGCGGGGCGGGCTGGCTCTCGCCCTGCGGACCCCCTGCCGGAGGCCTTCCTTGAGCACGATCGATTGGGCCGACTTCGAACGAGGTCCGGTGGCCGGATGAGTCCCGGGTACGAGGCGCTGGTTTCCGGGGTTGCTCTGTGGCTGGATCCGAATCGCGCTCTGCTCGTAGTCGAGGGCCCGCGAGCCATCGCGGCCCTCAATGGCCTCCTAAGCGCGGATATCGAGTCCCTGGCCGCGGGCGAGGCGGCCCTCTCCTTCCTCCTTACTTCAAAAGGACGTCCGGTAGCCGTGCCCACGGTGGTACGCCGCGAGGACGATATTCTCCTCGATGTCAGCCGGACGGCGCTCCCTGGAGTCCTGGACCACTTCGGAGTCTACCTGCCTCCCCGCCTGGCCCGGGTTTCGCCGCTGGACGGTCTGCATCGGGTCAGCGTCCTTGGCCCCGGAGCCCGGTCCGCCGTGGAATCTGCCGAATGGCCTCCGGAAGCCATCCGGGTCGAGCGCGCGCCGGAGGACGGAAGCGGGATCGATCTGTACGTTGAGCGGGCATGCGAGACCGACGAGATCGGTGCGCGACTGGCCGCGGAAGGCGTCGCCCTGGCGTCGCAGACGGATTACGAAACGTGGCGTATCGAGCTAGGCATTCCCGTGTACGGAGCCGACGTGACCGCGGACAATCTGCCGCAGGAGACTGGACTCGTCCCCCGCGCGGTGAGCTTCGACAAGGGGTGCTACACCGGGCAGGAGGTCGTTGCCCGGATTCACTACCGGGGGCACGTGAATCGAATCCTCCGTGGCGTTCACTACCCTGAAGGCCACGCCGGTCCATCCATCGCGGCCGGCACCGAGCTGGTCCGGGAGGGGCGCGCGGTCGGCACCGTGACGTCTGCCTGCGACTCCCCGCGGTTCGGACCCATCGGCCTCGCTTACGTGCGCCACGAGCTTGGTCCCGGAGATGCGGTCACGGCCCAGGCGGACACCTCGGCACCCTTCATCGTAGAGAAGTTACCCTTTACGCTAACGTAAAGCACTGAGAACATGCCGTTTGCAGCCAGGGCTCGGTCCGTTTAGTTTGGCCCGCGGCTTCTCGATAACTCGCGCCAGGATACTCGGCTGAGAGCACTCGACCGTCAGGATATGCGCACCCTCTACCGGCTGCTGTGGCTCACCCGGGCCCTGGAGGAGCGGTTGGAGGTCGTGTTCAAGCAAGGTCACGTCGTGGGCGGGCTGTATCGCAGCCTTGGCCAGGAGGCGACGGCCGTCGGCTGCGGCTTCGCCCTGGCCGACGGCGACTGGATTGCGCCATCGATTCGGGACCTGGGTGCTCTCCTGGCCCGGGGTCTCGACCCGCGGGATGTCATCCGGCAGTACACGGCGCGGGGAACCTCTCTGTGCTCCGGCAAGGACAACACGAACCACTTCACGGTTCCCGAGCTCGGCATCCTGGGCCCGATCAGCCCCCTGGGCACCCAGCTTTGTGTTCTGAACGGCGTAGCGCTCAGCTTCCGCATGCGAGATCAAGCGCAGGTCTGCTTCACGTTTCAGGGAGATGGCGCTTCACGGACCGGTACCTCGCACGAGGGCCTGGCGCTGGCCGCGGCCCTCAATCTCCCGATCGTAGTGGTGCTGGAGCACAACCGTTGGGCCTTCGGTACGCCGAGCACGCACGTCGCGGCAGTGGAGAAGTGGGAGGACGTAGCCGGCGCATACGGCGTGCCAGCAGTGACCGTCGATGGAAACGACGTGCTCCAGGTGTACGACGCCGCCGCGGAAGCCATTGCCCGGGCGCGCGCCGGGGATGGCATGACCATCCTCGTGGCGGAGACCTACCGCATGCTGGGACATGCGCAGCACGACGCGCAGAAGTACGTGCCGGAGGAAGAGCTCCAGGCGTGGCGGGACCATGATCCCATACGCGACTTCGCCGACTACCTGGTGGAGTTCGGCTTCGAATCGGACTCCAGCCTGGAACAGGTTCGGTCCGAGGTGGGTGCGGAGCTGGACGCAGCGGTAGACGACGTTCTGGCGGAAGGCTACCCGCCGGCCCAGGAAGCCCGGACACGTGTTTACGACGATCCGGCACTTGACGCGGCCGTTCCCTGGACGCGCGGGCCGGTGCCCGGATACGAGGGGCTCAGGCCGGGGATCACGCGGCGCGCCAACGCATACCGGGAAGGAGCCTGATGGCCGGAACTGTCGAAACCACCTACCTGGGGGCCATTCGCGAGGCCTTGCTGGAGGAGATGAGGACCGACGAGTCCGTCTTCCTGCTCGGTGAGGACATCGGCGTGTACGGAGGCGCGTTCAAGGTGACCGATGGTTTCCTCGAGGAATTCGGCCCGGAGCGCGTGATCGACACGCCCATCAGTGAGGCGGCCATCGTGGGGGCTGCAATCGGCGCTGCACACATGGGACTCAAGCCGGTAGCCGAGATGCAGTTCATCGACTTCATCGCACCGGCTTTCGACATGATCGTCAACTTCGCCGCGAAGTCGCGCTATCGGACGGGAATCGGTGCCGGCCTCGTCATCCGCGGCCCGTGCGGTGCGGGCGCTCGCTCCGGTCCGTTTCACTCGCAGTCCGTGGAATCCTACTTCGCGAACGTGGCGGGTCTGAAGATGGTCATCCCCGCACGCGCCTACGATGCCAAGGGACTGCTGCGCGCCGCCATCCGGGACCCGGATCCGGTTCTCTTCTTCGAGCACAAGTTCCTCTACCGGCGGATCAAGGAGGAGCTACCCGTGGACGAGGAGGTGATCGTCCCGCTCGGCCAGGCGCGCACCCACAGGGAGGGGTCCGACCTCACGCTCGTCACGTACGGTGCCATGGTGCACAAGTCGGCGGACGCGGCGGACCGGATCGCTGAGGAGGACGGAAGCGAGGTCGAAGTCATCGACCTGCGGACGCTTCGGCCTCTCGACACGGCGGCCATCGTGGAGAGCGTGCAGCGCACGGGCCGGTTGCTGGTCGTGCACGAAGCCCCGCGGTTCGGCGGGTTCGCGGGCGAGATCACGGCCCAGGTGTGCGAGGAGGCGTTCGAGTGGCTCGATGCCCCGATTCGCCGGGTCACGGCGATCGACACGCCCGTTCCGTACGCCCCCACACTCGAGGACTACTACCTCCCCGGGGAAGACGACATCATCGAGGCGGCCCGTTGGCTGCTCGCGTACTGAGGGAGCCGGAACGCCGGGAATCCCGGCAGCACCGACAGAAAGGGAACGAGAGATGTCCAAGGTCGACGTGATCATGCCCCAGATGGGAGAGTCCATCGCGGAGGGCACCCTTACGCGCTGGTTGAAGCAGATCGGCGAGGCGGTGGAACGGGACGAGGACCTTTTCGAGATCTCGACCGACAAGGTGGACGCCGACATCCCTTCGCCGGTGGCCGGCACGCTGGTAGAGATCCTGGTCGAAGAGGGGGCCACCGTGGAGGTGAACACGGTGGTAGCTCGCATCGACACCGAAGGTGGCGCAGCTGCGCCGGGCGAGCCGCAGGCTGAAGCCGAGCCCGAGCCTCAGCTTCCCGTCGCCCCGGTCGCGGTGGATGAAGTACCGGCGGCGGAGGCCACGCCCGCGCCTGAACCGGCGGCGGAGCCCGCAGCGGCGTCCACGCCCGGCGGCCCTGAAACGCGTGAGGAGCGAATCCGGGGCAAGTCCACTCCGCTCGTACGCAAGATCGCCGCGGAGCACGGTGTGGACCTCTCGGACGTGACGGGATCGGGAATCGCAGGGCGGGTCACCCGGGACGACCTGCTGGCGTTCATCGAGGCGGGCGGCGCAGCGGCGGCGGGCGCAGCGGCTCCCGCTCCAGCATCGGCTCCTGCCCCCGCTCCCGCGCCCGCGGCGCCGGGACAGCCGGGTACGATGCAGGTCCCGATTCACGGAGCCACCCTGGACATCCGCATCCCACCCGTACCCATCCGCGAAGGGGACACCGTCGAGGAGATGAGCAGGGTACGCCTCCGCACGATGGAGCACATGCTCATGTCGCGTCGGGTATCGGCGCACGTGACGTCGGTCAACGAGATCGACTTCGAGCACGTGGTGCGTCTGCGGCGGAAGCTCAAGCCGAAGTTCGCGGAGCAGGGAGTCAAGCTCACGTACGGCCCGTTCATCATGAAGGCCGTGGTCGAAGCGCTGCGCGAGTATCCCATCCTTAACGCCTCGGTGGACGGCACGCGAGTGGTCTACCACCGCGACATCAACCTGGGCATCGCGGTGGCGGTGGCGGACGGCAAGGAGCTCATCGTTCCGGTGCTCAAGAACGCGGATCAGCTCAGCCTCATGGGGCTGACCACCGGTGCGAACGATCTCGCCGAGAAGGCCAGGACCAAGACCCTCGATTTCGCGGACATCGAGGGCGGGACCTTCACGATCACCAACGTGGGCGTGTTCGGAAACCAGTTCGGAATGCCGATCATCAACCAGCCGCAGGTCGCGATCCTCGGAACGGGCGTGATCGAAAAGCGGCCGGTGGTGGTGCAGGACACGATGGGCAAC
>JAMJQR010000088.1 GCA_023554335.1 Candidatus Benthicola marisminoris | reverse complement strand
GGCTGACGGCGGCGCACGTCGATCCGGACGAGCAGCGCTTCCACCTGGCCGCTCAGACCCGTGCCCGGGAGCAGCTCGAGCGGCTGCGAGACGAGCTGGAGGCGGACGGTCTCCGCCTCGGCCTGGACCTGGCGGTGGGCGTTCACCCGGACGGGTACGATCCATGGTCCCGGCAGGGCCTGTTCGCGGACGGGATGTCGGTGGGAGCGCCGCCGGACGGCGGTTTCCCGAGCGGCCAGGACTGGGGCTTCCACCCGGTGCTCCCCGCGGCGTCCCGCAGCGAGGGTCACCAGTACGTGGCCGCGTCGATCGCGCACCAGGCGGCGGTGTCCGGGGTGCTACGGGTCGACCACATCATGGCGTGGACTCGCCTGTACTGGATTCCGCAGGGGATGGGGAAGCACGAGGGGACGTACGTCTCCTATCCCGCCGACGAGCAGTTTGCCATTCTCACCCTGGAGTCGCTTCGAAACCGGTGCGAGGTAGTCGGAGAGAACCTCGGCACGGTGCCCCCGGAGATCGGGGATGCGCTCCCGAGGCATCGGATCTGGGGCATGTACCTGGCCCAGTTCACGGCTTCCGAGGACCCGGACATGTCCGCTGCTACGAGCGAAGACATGGCGCTCGTCGGCACGCACGACACGCCGACGTTCGCGGGCTGGCTCTCGGGCGTGGACATCGGCGAAAGAGCCCGCTGCGGTCTGCTGGAGGAGAACGCCGTCCCGGAAGTCCGAGCGGAACGCGCCCGCGCGACCGGACGGCTGGCCCATCGCCTCGGCGGAAGCGTGGACGACCCGCGTGCGCTGCTCTCCAGGACACTAGAGTGGCTCGGAGAATCAGGCAGCCCGCTCGTCGTCGCCTGGCTGGAGGACCTGTGGCTCGAGGAGGAGGGCGTGAACCTACCGGGGACCAGGTCCTCCGAGCGTCCCAACTGGCAGCGCCCGATGAACCGCACGCTGGACGAAGCGCTGGCCGACCCGGCCGTCGAAGAGCTGGTGGCCCTTCTGGCTGAGGCAAGGCGGGCGGGCAACACGGACTGACGCACTGAGAATACACTAACGAGGACCGGATCCCAATGGAATCGAGCCCATCGAACGCTCCCACCGCGCTTCGGCCGAAGCCGAAGCTCTCGTTCTGGGACATCTGGAACATGAGCTTCGGATTCCTCGGGATCCAGTTCGGTTTCGCTCTCCAGAACGCGAACGTGAGCCGGATCTTCGAGACCCTGGGGGCCGAGGTCGAGGCCATCCCCATCCTGTGGATCGCAGCCCCGGTGACCGGACTGCTGGTGCAGCCGATCGTCGGCTACTTCAGCGACCGCACCTGGAACCGCCTCGGGCGCCGCCGTCCGTACTTCCTGGGCGGGGCGGTCCTGGCTTCGCTGGCCCTGATCGCCATGCCCAACTCCCCGACGCTGTGGGTCGCCGCGGGCATGCTGTGGATCATGGACGCGTCGATCAACATCTCGATGGAACCGTTCCGGGCGTTCGTGGGCGACAATCTGCCTTCGGAGCAGCGCACCACCGGCTTCGCGATGCAGAGCTTCTTCATCGGTACGGGCGCCGTGGTCGCGTCGATCCTCCCGTGGCTGCTCACCAACGCCTTCGGGGTCAGCAACGAGGCCCCCGAAGGCATCATCCCGGACTCCGTGCGCTGGTCGTTCTACGTCGGCGCGGCCGTGTTCTTCGTGGCGGTTCTGTGGACGGTGATCCGATCGAAGGAGTATTCGCCGGAGGAGATGGCCTCGTTCGAAGAGAACCAGGAGCGCGAGGGATTCGGGGGCGCGGCGCGCACCGCAGAAGACTTTGCGGCCAACGGCGACCGCCAGATGCGGCTGGGCGCGGGACTGGTCATCCTGGGCGGTCTGTCCTCTGCGTGGCTCACCGACGCGGAACTGTACCAGGTGATGATCCTCTCGGCCGGAATGGCCTTCGTCGGGATCCTCCTGGTCCTCAGCGGCCTGATGCAGAAGGGCGGCCGCTATGACAACGGCTTCGTCACCATCATGAACGACTTCCAGGACATGCCGCGCACCATGAAGCAGCTGGCCTGGGTGCAGTTCTTCTCGTGGTTCGCGCTGTTCGCGATGTGGATCTACACGACGGCAGCGGTGACCAGTCACATCTACGGGACCTCGGACCCGACCTCGGCCCTGTACAACGAAGGCGCGAACTGGGTCGGCGTCGCGTTCGCGGCCTACAACGGGGTGGCCGCGCTGGTGGCCTTCCTGATTCCGGTCCTGGCGCGGAAGACGAACCGGAAGATCGCGCACGCCATCTGCCTGGTGGCGGGTGCGCTGGGCCTTCTGTCGATCTTCGCGATCCAGGACCCGAGGCTGCTGCTGGGATCCATGGTGGGTGTAGGGATCGCTTGGGCGAGCATCCTGTCCATGCCGTACGCCATCCTCACCGGATCGCTGCCGCCGTCGAAGATGGGCTACTACATGGGCGTGTTCAATTTCTTCATCGTGATCCCACAGATCGTGGCCGCCGCCATACTCGGCTTCTTCGTGGGGCGCTTCTTCGGCGGCGAAGCCATCTACGCGCTGCTCATCGGCGGCGGGTCGCTGGTGCTGGCCGCGCTGCTCACCCTGCGGGTGGAGGACCAGGACGACGTGGCGGCCTCCGTGTAGGCGCCGCATGCCGGAACGAAATGGGAAGGGTATGATATGAGACCGACAATCCGCACCGCGGCCCTGGCCGGGCTCGCGCTCCTCGCGGCCTGCGGAACTAAGGCTCCGGAGACCGCGGCTCCCGCCCCGGACATGGGCGCCGCCCTGACGGCCGATCCCGCGGACTACTGGAACCAGGCGACCGTCTACTTCCTGCTCACGGATCGCTTCTACAACGGCGATCCCTCGAACGACACGGCTCTGGGCCGGAGCCCGGAGGGTCCTGTCCTGCGCACCTTCCAGGGGGGAGACCTTGCCGGCGTGCTCCAGAAGCTGGAGGAAGGCTGGTTTGAGGAGCTGGGGGTGGACGCAATCTGGACGACCCCCTTCCAGGAGCAGAATCGCGGGGCCACCGATGAGGGGACCGGTCCGACCTACGCCTACCACGGCTACTGGATCCAGGACTGGACGGCGGTGGACCCGGCCCTCGGGGACGAGGACGACCTGCGGGCGCTGGTGGAAGCCGCGCACGACCGGGGAATCCGTGTGATCATGGATGCCATCATCAACCACACGGGTCCGGTAATGGACGAAGATCCCGTGTGGCCGGACGACTGGGTGCGCACGTCGCCGAAGTGCACGTTCCGGGACTACGCCACCACCGTGGACTGTACGCTGGTCGCAAACCTCCCCGATATCCTGACGTCCAGTGAAGAGAACGTGGAGCTGCCCCGCCGCCTGCTCGAGAAGTGGCAGCGGGAGGGCCGGCTGGTGCAGGAGGTGGCCGAGCTGGACGAGTTCTTCACGGAGACGGGCTATCCGCGGGCGCCGCGGTACTACCTCATGAAGTGGCTCACGGACTGGGTGCGCGAGTACGGCTTCGACGGGTACCGGGTGGACACGGCCA
>JAMJQR010000087.1 GCA_023554335.1 Candidatus Benthicola marisminoris | reverse complement strand
GGAACGCTGCCGCGGTACTGCATCTGGAAGGGCTCGTAGGAACCGGTGAACGTCTCGCCGCGCCCGCGAGATACCCACGTGGACGACAGCTTGATCTCCCCGCGGTAGCTGCCTCCGGGAGTAAGGCCGTACACCTCGAAGTAGATGAACGGGCGCGCCGCTTTCTCCACGATCGCGGCCGCGTTCAGCTGAAGCTCCACATCGCGAGCCGGCCGGAACGTGCCGACGGAGTCTGCGGCGACCGCGATCGAACTCACGGTGGGGTGCTCGATGGTGAACGAGGGCACCCTGACCTTGCCCCGGATCACGTTCACCGAGCGATCGTCCGGCCAGTTGAGGTCCTTCACCACGAGGCGGTAATCATACTCGCCGGGCGGCACGCTGAGCATCGTCTGGAGAGGGAAGCCGTCGCGGGTCGTGTCGGCCACCTGGCGGCTGAAGATGAAGTCCGTGCGCCGGGTCTTCTCGGCGACCAGGGAGTCGTTCTGGAACAGCTCGAGACCGAGCGACAGGCTGTACTTCCAGCCGCCGTCGAACATGCCGCGGATGCGACCGGCTTCGACGCTTGCCGCCGCCCAGAAGGCCACGATCTCGGGTGAGCCCCCATAGAAGGCCAGGTACTGGTAGTCGAACGGGAACGCACCTGTGGCCTTGAGTCCACCCGATTCAGCGAGCTCGTTCAGTGCTCCCGCGGGGACTTCCGACAGCACCGGCACCGTCTCCTGGGGGGCTGCGAGCAGACCGCCGGGAGCGACCGCGCCCAGCATCCCGAGTACAGCGCACACCCTGTGGACGGGTGTCCCTTGCCGCATGCAGATGCCTCCTGTCCTACGCCGCACGTCACCCGACCCAATCTCGCGATCGAGGGCGCATGCAAGCTCTTCCACCCCACGACACACCTGTACTACGGACTACGAAGGCAAAAGTGCCCATCAACCTGGAGAGAGGGTCGTCCGGGCCGGAGGCGCCCGCACTCCTGCCTACTCGAAGTCGCCGGGGACGGCTGCCTGCATGCGGGACTGGAACTCCTCGGCCGTCCTCATTCTGGACAGGTCGAGCTCGAAGTCAGGGCGTTCGGCGGGGCGCAGCTTGTCGATCAGCTCGGCGGCCTCGCGTCCGGATAGCCCGGCCTGCTTCAGAGCCTCCATGTCGAGAGCCGATCCGTCCCTGGCCGCCAGCCCGTCGTCGCTCGCGTCGATCAAGCTGCGAAGCGCCACCAGCTCGGCATGACTCATGTGCTCGCCACTGAACTCGTAGTCCAGCCACGCTTCGTAGCTGAGCGGAGCCACGCGCTTCATCATTCCGGCCATTACGCGCGCGAATTCCTGTATCTCCCACTGCGCGTGCGGATCCGCCCGCAGGCTGAGGAAATGGAACAGGTTGTGGAGGTCGATCTTCCAATACCACTGCGTGTAGGTGGACAGCGGCAGGTCGATTCGCGCGAGCTCACGGGCGACATCCTCTTCCACCAGCCATCCATAGGTGTCCGCGGAGGCATTTCTGAGCTCGTCCCACCTCCGCACGGCCTCTTCGTACACATCGGTCGGCGCGGACTCCCCCTCCCGCCCCTGTCGGTTGGACGCGCTCTGAACCGCGAAGTCCTCGTACCTGGGCTTGTAGAACAGCAGCGGCATGAGGCTGTACCGTGCGCTGTACTCGTTGACCGAGACCGTGCGATGCCGGATCCACTGCCGGGCCACGAACATCGGCATCGCGCAGTGGAACTTCAGCTCCACCATCTCCGACGGCGTGGTGTGCCGGTGCCGGCGCAGGTAGCGCACCAGGCCGCGGGTCTGGCTCGTCTTGCGTGTCCCGAAGCCGTAGCTCACTCGAGCCGCCTGTTCGATGCTCTCGTCCGTGCCCATGTAGTCGATCAGGGCCACGAACCCGTGATCGAGCACCGGGAAATATCCCCCCAGGATTTCCTCCGCGGCCGGCACGACCGTGCGCTTCGTTTCCATGCGAATCCTCAGACGTCGAGATTGTCCGTCGCTACGCTCGGAATCCTGGCCGCCTGAGCCAAATGGCTCAGACGTCCAGGTTCTTGACGAACTTGGCGTTCTGCTCGATGAACTGACGGCGCGGCTCCACGTCTCCGCCCATCAGCCTCTCGAACAGGAGGGAGGCCTCGGTCGCCTCATCGATCGTGACCTGAAGGAGCGTACGGTGCTCGGGATTCATGGTGGTCTCCCAGAGCTGCTCCGGGTTCATCTCGCCCAGCCCCTTGTAGCGCTGGATGTTCACCGTGCCCTTACCCTTGCCGTTGCCGAACTCCTTTACGGCGTGCTCCCGTTCGTCCTCGCTGTAGCAATAGAGCTCCTTGCGGCCCTTGTAGACCCGGTACAGGGGAGGTTGCGCGATATACACGTATCCGGCCTCGATCAACTCCTGCATCTGCCGGAAGAAGAACGTCAGAAGCAGGGTACGGATGTGCGCGCCGTCCACGTCGGCGTCCGTCATGATTACGATCTTGTGATACCGCGCCGAGTCGAGCGTGAATTCCTCTCCGATCCCCGATCCGATCGCGGTGATGATCGCGCGGATCTCGTCGTTGGACAGGATCTTGTCGATCCTGGCCCGCTCCACGTTGAGGATCTTTCCTTTCAGCGGGAGGATGGCCTGGAATTCCCGGTCCCGGCCCTGCTTGGCGGACCCGCCGGCGCTGTCTCCCTCCACCAGGTACAGCTCGGAGAGCGACGCGTTGCGGCTCGAACAATCGGCCAGCTTCCCCGGGAGGATACCGGTCTCGAGCGCGGACTTCTTCCGCGTGAGGTCCCGCGCCTTTCGAGCCGCCTCCCTGGCGCGAGCGGCCTGAACCGCCTTTTCGATGATCCGTCGGGCGGACGACGGGTTTTCTTCGAGCCACGTTCCCAGCTTGTCGTTGACCAGGCTCTCCACGATGCCGCGCACTTCGCTGTTCCCGAGCTTCGTCTTGGTCTGGCCCTCGAACTGGGGCTCGAGGACCTTGACGGACAGGACCGCGACCAGTCCCTCCCGCACATCGTCGCCGGAGAGGCTCGGCTCGCCCTTCTTGGCGTTCTTGCTGCCGTATGCGTTCACGGTGCGGGTCATCGCCGCCTTGAAGCCGGACAGGTGCGTCCCGCCTTCATGCGTGTTGATGTTGTTCACGAACGTGAACGTGTCCTCGTTGTACCCGTCCGTGTACTGCATGGCGAGCTCGATCTCGGTCCCCTCCTGCGCGCCCTTCAGGTAGACGACTTCCTCGTGAAGCGGCGTCTTGCTCCCGCGCAGGTACTCCACGTACTGGACGATGCCACCCTCGTAGTGGAAGTGTTCCTCGCGCGGTTCTTCGCCGTTGCGCCGCTCGTCGCGCAGCGTGATGCCGACGCCGGCGTTCAGATACGCCAGCTCCCGGAGCCGATTCGCGAGCGTGTCCCAGCTGTACGCAAGCTCGGTGAAGATCTCGTGGTCAGGCTTGAAGTGGACGGTAGTCCCCGTCTCCTTCGTCTTGGCTCCCTTGGCCAGCTCACCGTCCGGGACGCCGCGCTGAAAGCTCTGCGTCCATATGTAGCCGTCGCGCTTGACCCGGACGCTCAGCTGCCCGGACAGAGCGTTGACCACCGAGACGCCCACCCCGTGCAGGCCGCCGCTGACCTTGTAAGACTCCTTGTCGAACTTTCCGCCCGCATGCAGGCGGGTCAGGGCCAGCTCGACGCCGGGCACCTTCTCGGTCGGATGGATGTCCACCGGGATTCCTCGCCCGTCATCCGACACGGTGATCGAGTCGTCGTCATGAATCACGACGTCTATACCGGAGCAGTATCCGGCCATCGCCTCGTCGATCGAGTTGTCCACCACTTCGTAGACGAGGTGATGAAGCCCGCGAGCCGAAGTGGACCCGATGTACATTCCCGGTCTCTTCCGCACGGCCTCCAGGCCCTTGAGGACCTGAATCTGCCGCGAGGTATACCCGTCGCCTTTGCCCCGTCCAGCGCTTCCCTTAGCTTTGGCCATCCCGTTCCTCCGAATACCTTCCGTCAGCCTGCACGAACACGATTCTCTCTATGCGTCCACGGCGTTTGCCCGCGTTCAGCTTCCGCATCAGCTGCGGGCGCATCATCGAGAGCTCCATACGCCACGACGCGCTTTCGACTTCGACAAACAGCGTATCTCCCTGCACCCTGACCGGCCGGGCCACTCGCGCGATGGGTGATCCGACCAGGTCCTCCCACTCCGCCACGACCGAGGCACGTTCGACCTTCTCGGCGATTCCCAACCGGGCGAACATCGTTTCAACGAGTCCACCGACCGGCTCGGGCGGAGCCTTACGGTTGCGCGCCCCCCCGTCCCTTCGCTTCCACTTCGCGCGCCGGGAGCGTCCCCAGGGTGACTCAACCATCGGTGAACACCACGCCCTCCCGTATCCTCCACCGGGCGAGTCCTCCGCCCCTGAGCTCGATGTCTGCCGGCTTGGGCGCCGTCATCAGCACCTGGCCGGATCGACCTTCGTCCAGGAGGCGAACCACCCGTTCAGCTCGATCCCGATCCAGCTCGGCGAACACGTCGTCGAGCAGGTAGATCGGATCTCGACCGAGCTTCTCGCGGAGCGTGTCCGCTTCCACCAGCCGGAGGGCGATGGCCGCCGAGCGCTGCTGACCGCCCGAGCCGTAGGTCCTCAGGTCCCGCTCCTCCCCGCTTTCCTCCACGACCGCTCGGATCACCAGGTCGTCTCGCTGCGGGCCCGCCTGCGTCGACCCGCGCCTCGCATCCCGGTCCGCGTTCTCGGCCATGGCTTCGCGCAGGCGCTCACCCCAGTGTTCCGTCCTGTCCAGGCCGTAGGACACGGCGGATTCGGCTACCGATTCCCCGCGATCCGCAGCGACTGGATCCTGCCGCCCGCCGAGCGCCGCCTCGTACGACAGCGTGCCGGACCATCCACCCGCTATGTCGCGGTGATAGGTCTCGAACGCCGAAGCCACCGAAGCGATCCACGCCTCGCGCTCCGTCATGACGCGAGCACCGGGCTCGATCAGACCTTCGGTCCATACGTCGACCAGGTCGCGGGTGCCCTGGCGAAGCGCCTCGTTTCTCTGCGCCAGCACCGCCCGGTACCGCTGAAGCGACGCGAGGTATCCGGGCGCCACCAGCGACAGGAGGATGTCGAGGAAGCGGCGCCGCCGACCCGGAGAACCGCACACCAGGTCCGCGTCCTCGAGGCTGAGCACGACCGCCCCGAGGGCTCCGAGCGCATCCGCGATCCGGTCCGCCTCGCCCCCATCCACCTCCACCTTCTTCCGCCGACCGGTTTTCTGGTAAGCGGCCGCCAGCTCCTCCGTCGCCTCCCCTTCCCGGACCGCACCCTCGATTCGAAAGACATCCTCTCCAAACCGGACCAGCTCCGAGTCACGAGCTCCCCGGAAGGAACGAAAGATCTCGAGGTAGTAGATCGCCTCGAGAAGGTTCGTCTTCCCGGAGCCGTTGGGCCCGATGATCATCGCACCGGCCTCGGGAAGCTCCAGTCGGAGCTCTCCGAAGTTCCGGTAGTTGCGGGCTGTCAGGCGCTCGAGGGAGGCCGATGGGGCCCGCCCCGCCGCCTCGATCGGGGCGCTGGCAGAACTTGGCATATATCAAGTGAAAATACCCCGAAACCCCCCGGCACCGCAACGGTCGGGAGGCGCCGAAAATGCCGATCTTATGGGGATGAACGCCGGGTGCGAAGGTCTCGCCTCAGCCTGCTCAGGGCCACTCCTTGCCGTGGCACGTGAAGCAGGACGGGGCGCTCGCGGTACCGCGCAGATCCGCGCCGTGACACGCCGTGCAGTTCTGCTCGGGCTCCATCAGCCCAGGCAGGTGCCGCACCCCATCCTGCGAGATCGTGTGATCCGCCGGAGCGTTCGATGGCCCCGTGAACTCATCGTCGTCGTCCGAGCACCCCATCGGCGCGATCGCGATCGCACCCACGATCGCGATCCACGCGAGCCCGCGCCGTCGGATCACCGCTTCACGAACTCTGAGACGACCGGCTCGTCTCCCGAGTAGTCGTAGAAACCCTTGCCCGCTTTTCGCCCGTGGTAGCCGGCCAGGTACATGCGCTTCAGCAGTGGCGGAGGAGCGAACCGCTTCTCGCGGTACTCGTCGAACATGATCTCGGCGATGTAGTACAGCGTATCCAGCCCTACGAAATCGCCCAGCACGAACGGCCCCATGGGATAGCCGCAGCCCAGCTTCATGCCGGTGTCGATGTCTTGGATCGAGCCGATGCCTTCCTCATACGCTCGAATGGCGTCCAGCATGTAGGGCACGAGTAGCCGGTTGACCACGAATCCCGAGTTGTCCGTGCAAGCGATCGGGACCTTGCCCAGCGAGCGGGCGAACGCGAAGGCCCGGTCGAATGTCGCGTCGGACGTCGCACCGGTGCGCACGACTTCGACCAGCTTCATGACCGGAACAGGGTTGAAGAAGTGCAGGCCCACGAAACGGTCCGGCCGGGCCGTGGCCGCCCCCATCTCGGTAACCGTCAGGCTCGACGTGTTGGATGCGAAGATCGTGGACTCCGGGCACTGCCGGTCGAGGACCCCGAACAGGTCCTTCTTGATCTCGATGTCCTCGACGATCGCCTCGACGATGATGTCGCAGTCCGCGAGCTCATCCAGAGAGACGGTCCCGCTGAGACGTCCCAGCGTCGCGTCGCGCTCCGCCGCTTCGAGCTTGCCCTTGTCCACCGCCCGCGAGAGCTGCTTCTCGATCGCGGCCAGTCCGGCGTGCAGCAGATCGTCGTTGACCTCGCGCACGACGGTCTGATAACCGGAAGCGGCGCTCACCTGCGCGATTCCCCTGCCCATCAGCCCGCACCCGATCACTCCCACCTTCTTTATCTGGCTCACGTCCGGCTCCTCGGTTTTTCGGTTATTCCAGCAACTCTGTGATTCTCTCGCGCAGCGTCGGCCTGTCCGTCGCGAAGCCCGAGTCCCTCTCGAGTCGGTCCAGAAGGCCCTGCACGGAGAGCGTCACTCGCTCGCGCCGACGGGCCAGGGTCTTCGCGGTCCCGATGGTACCGACGATGGCCACGCCGGTCGCCACGCCGGGGAACACGAAGTACGCCGCGGCGTTCTCGCCGAGCACGGCCCCGAGCGCAGTGCCCAGCGCGAACACGCCGATCCCGCCATACCACCCGGCGGCGTACCCGGCTCTCGTGTTCGACAGGTCCGCGACCACGCTCACCAGCGTGCGGCCCTCTTCCAGCGGCTGCGTGAGAACGGTCAGGGTACGGGTCTTGGCCAACTCGTATCCCCGGCCGCTGAAGTCGAGGTTGCGCTGCAGCTGGCTCATAAGATCGGAGGCCGGCTCCCACACCTGCTGCCCGGGCCGATCCCGGACGCAGCGCAGGCTCTCGCGGTCCGTCAGGTAGGACCGCAGCTTCTCCTGCACCTCCTCGGGTTCCCCGGGCACCACCCGACTCTCGACTACGGTCGCCTCGCCCCACAGGCGCGTGGCCAGCGAACGATCCTCGGGCCGGCTCGGCATGAGCGCATCCGCTCGAAGCTCGGCGAGGGCCTGGCGAACGTGACGGCCCTCGAGGCCCACCTCTTCCGCAATCCGCTGGACCTCCTCCACGTCCAGCGTATCATAGCTCTCACCCCGGCCGGACTGCAGTTCGGCGGCGCGGTGGATCACCTTCTCGAGCTGCTCCCGGGAGATCTCGAGGGGAACGGGCAGACGGCTGTCGCTGTCGGCTGACACGTCCGCCCGCTAACCGGAGGCAGGCCCCGCCGGGCGGGACCCGTCAGTCATCGCCGTCTCTCTCGACACGAATCGACTCGGCTTCGTCGGCCTCCAGCGACCCCTCCATCGGGCCCTCCGCCAGCAGGCCCGCCTCGCCCGCGGCCTCCGATATGCGGGAGGGCATGCTCAATCCCGTCGCCTCGTCCGCCGCTTTCCGTGCGCTCGCCTCGAGGGCCCGGATCTCTTCCTTCTCCTCGGCGGTCAGCTCCTTACGCTCCTCGAACATCTTCTTGAACGGCGAGAACAGGTCCACTGGCAGGGGGAACAGCGTGGTGGAGTTGTTCTCGGCCGCGATCTCCGAGGCCGTCTGCAGGAACCGGAGCTGCAGGGAGGCGGGCTGCAGACTCAGCAGCTTCGCTGCATCCTTGAGCCTGGAGGCCGCCTGGAGCTCGCCCTCGGCGTTGATGACCTTGGCCCGACGCTCTCGCTCGGCTTCGGCCTGCCGGGCCATCGCCCGCTTCATTTCCTGAGGCAGATCGACGTCTTTGACCTCAACGCCCGTAACGTCGATCCCCCAGACGTCCGTGCCTTCGTCAATGATGCGCTGGAGGATTCGATTGAACTTCTCACGCTCGGCCAGCAGCTCGTCGAGCTCCGCCTGCCCGATCACGGACCGGAGGGTCGTCTGCGCGAGCTGTGACGTGGCGAACAGGAAATCCTCGATCTCCAGGACGGCCCGAGAAGGATCGCGCACCTTGAAGTAGAGCACGGCATTCACCTTCACCGACACGTTGTCGCGGGTGATGACGTCCTGCGGAGGAATGTCCATCGCGATGATCCGCAGTCCCACGCGCACCATTCGCTCGATGCCGAAAGGCACGAGGAAGATGAGCCCGGGGCCGCGGATGGGCCTAACGCGGCCGAGTCGGAAGACCACCGCACGCTCGTATTCGCGCAGGATCCGGAGACTGGTCGACAGCGCCGCGGCGCCGCCGATGGCGATCAGAGCGAGAATGACATCCATGGGAGCCTCCATGGTCCCGAGGATCAGACACCTGTGGGAGCGAGCTGCGCGGCAGGCAGATGCCGACCCCGCAACTCCGTAACATACACCTCGCGCGGCGGGTGTGCCCTAGCTACCCGCCTTCACGATGACCGCGATTCCCTGGCCGCCTCCGATGCACGCGGATCCGAGTCCCAGGCCGCCTCCACGACGGTTGAGTTCGTGGAGCAAATGGGTAGTGATTCGAGCCCCGGTGGCACCGAGCGGATGCGTCAGCGCGATGGCGCCGCCGTTGACGTTTACCCGGTCCCGATCCAGGCCGAGCTCCCGCTCGACCGCAACGTACTGGGGTGCGAAGGCCTCGTTGACCTCGATCACGTCGATGTCGTCCAGGGTCAGCCCGGCCTTCTCCAGCGCCTTGCGGGCCGCCGGGGCGGGCCCGATCCCCATGATGCGGGGTGGGACCCCCGCGACGGCCCACGAAACAAGACTGCCCATGGGATCGAGGCCGTGCGCTCCCGCGAACTCCGCGTCCGAGATCACGAGCGCGGCCGCTCCATCCCCGATTCCGCTCGCGTTTCCTGCGGTCACGAGTCCGTCCTTCTTGAAGTACGGGCGCAGCGAGCCCAGGGCCTCGAGCGTGGTGTCCGGACGCATGTGCTCGTCGATCCGGAACTCGACTTCCTTGCCCCGCTTCAGCAGGGTCACCGGGACGACTTCGCGTTCGAACTTCCCTTCGTCCCAGGCCGCTTTGGCCCGGGTCTGACTGCGCAGCGCGTAGCCGTCCACTTCTTCCCGGCTGATGTCGTACTCATCGGCCAGGTTTTCCGCGGTCTGGGCCATGGAGAACCCGCAGTACGTGTCGGTAAGCGCCTCCCACAGCGAATCCTCGAACGGAACTGCCGGCCCGAGGCGGAGACCCCACCGAGCTCCACGAACCACGTGCGGGGCCTGGCTCATGGACTCGGTTCCGCCGGTCAGACAAACTCGAGACCCGCCGTACAGGATGTCCTCTGCGCCGTCGATCACGGCCTGGAAGCCGGATCCGCACAGGCGGTTCAGCGTCATCGCGGGGACTTCGATCGGCAGCCCCGCGTTCAGACCGACGTGCCGAGCCAGGTACACGGCGTCGGCAGATGTCTGGATGACATTGCCGAAGAACACCTGGCCGTACTCCGCCGGTGCGACGCCGGCCCTCTCTACTGCGGCTCTGGCCGCGAGGATGCCCAGCTCCGTCGCCGACTGGTCCTTCAGCTTGCCCCCGAACGTGCCGAACGGTGTTCGAACCGCCGCAAGGAATACCACTTCTTTATCGGTCGCCATCGTCCCCATGTGTTCTCCGTATGGTTTTCCGCCGGGCCGGGAATCCCGCCCAACGCTTCACAGACGTCCGCCGTTCTCCACTCTTTCCGCGATCCACGTGCCGACCTCGACCGTGCTGCGGGATCCCCCCACATCCGGCGTCCTCATCCCTTCCCTTAGGGCCGCGTCCACCGACGACTCCACCCGGTCCGCCGCTTCGACGGCACCGCCGTCCCGCAGCAGGAGCGCCGCACTCAGAATCGCGGCCATCGGGTTCGCAGTACCCGTGCCCGCAATGTCCGGTGCACTGCCGTGCACCGGTTCGTAGAGCGCGTGGCGGCCCGGATTCACATTGGCGGAGGGCGCCAATCCCATTCCCCCCACGAGCTCGGCGGACAGATCGGACAGGATATCCCCGAGCAGGTTCGAGGTCACGATCACCTCGAACGAATCCGGTGCGCGCACCAGCTGCATCGCAAGGGCGTCGACGTACTGCATGTCGGATTGGATCGCCGGATACTCGCCCGCCACTTCGGTGAATACGCGGCGCCACAGGCCGTACACGTGCGGAACGGCGTTCGCTTTGTCCCCGAGCGTGACCCGTGACCGGTCCTCGGCACGCGCGAATTCGAACGCGGCTCTCACGATCCGCTCCACCCCTCGGCGCGTGGCGATCGCTTCGCTCACCGCACGCTCGCCGGGCTCACCCTCCGCCTCGACCCTTCCCGCCCCCGTGTACAGGCCCTCCGTGTTCTCTCTGAATATCACGAAATCGATCGGCCGCCCATCTGCGCATCGAAGCGGCGAGAGCTCGGGAAGCCGGAGCCTGGCTGGCCGGAAGTTGATGAACAGATCGAGACGGAACCGGAGTCCCAGCAGGATGTCCCTTGCGTGCCTGCCGTCCGGAACGCGTGAGTCGCCGACGGCCCCCAGGAGGATCCCGTCGAAACCATCGCGAAGCGCCGCGAAGGTCTCGTCCGACAGGGTCTCACCCGTGGTCAGATAATGATCGGCCCCGTGCGGAAACGCGGTAGTCTGGATGCGAGCGAGGCCGGCAGTCTCGCAAGCCACCAATACACGCTCGGCCTCGCGGACCACCTCGGGGCCGACTCCATCGCCGGGAATCAGGGCGACACGAATCATCGACGGATCACGTCCGTGCGGTCCTCCGCTTGAATCTCGGTGGAAGAAAGAGGCCGGCGACCCCGGGGGGCGCCGGCCTCCGATACGACGTACGACCGGCCGGGCCGGTCCCTTACTGGCTGAGCGTCCAGACGTACGCGGCGACGGCCTTCACCTGGTCGTCCGTGATCGCGGTGCCACCCTTGGCGGGCATGGGGACGCCGGAGCTCGACTCCTGCGCCGTGACGCCGCTCATGATGTTCTCCACGATCTGCTCGTACGAGCCGTCGATGTGGATCCACTCATCGTCCACGAGGTTGGCGCCGAGATTCGGGATCCCTTCGCCCGCGGGGCCGTGGCAGGACATGCAGATACCTGCGCCACTGTAGATCCCCTTGCCTTCCTCGATCATCGCTTCCGTCACGCCCTCGGGGAGCTCCTGGGGCATCGCGTCGGCTTCCGCCATCTCCATCTCGGCCTCGGGGGCCGCCGTGACCTCGGCCTGTGCCGGGGCCGCATCCGCCGCTTCGTCGCCTCCGTTGGCGTTCGCGTCACCACTGCACGCCGAAAGGCCTACCGCGACGAGGGCAACCAGCATCAGCCGCCAGATGTTCTTCTCCATCGCTCTATTCTCCTGTGTGCGTCCTGTACCCGCTTATCGTGCGGACGTGTATGCCCACGTCCCACTCTCTCTCATGTGGCCAACATCTTACCGCACAGGGCACAGTAACTCCACCCCTGCTCCACTTCCTCGCCGCACGATGGGCACGGCCATCTCTGCTGGTCCGCACCGCAGTGAGGGCAGTACCGCAGACCGGACCGCTCCGGGAGAGCCGCGTGGCAGCTGCGACAGGAGGACGACGACTCCGAATCAACCTCCGGGACTTCGTCCGCCGTCCCGGACGGAGCCGCATTCCGACCCAGGGCATCGGCGGATTCGTCCTGCGGCACGAGCAACGGATCGTCCAGTCCCGGAAGGTGATCGCCGCGGGATCGCCCGGTCTCCAGGTCGGCGATCGGCGGTCCAGTCTCCGTCTCGCTCTCCGCGGTCTCCGGATCACCCCCATCCGGCACCTCCGGTACCGGTGACGAGCGGAGCCTCACCTCGGAGGCCGCGAATCGCTGCAGCAGTGCAAGTCCGGGCTCCGGTGAAGCCAGCTCCTTGCGAGTCGCCTCGATCAGGGCGACCTCGGGGACGTGCAGGCTCCGCTCATCCACGAGAAGCTTGAGGAGGCCGATATCGTATTCCGACTTGCTCGCGAAACCGAGCCGGTCGCGACAGAGCGGATACGGAAGCAGCCGGCGGTGCAGCTCCGCGACTGAGATGGGAATCTCCGCCGCCATTCCCTCCTCGGCCAGCCGGTGCGTCAGTAGCTCTCGCATGTTCTCGTTCATCGTCTGTCTCCCGAAAAGCCGCCCACGGCCCCCACCTCTAGCGATCTATGTGCAGAACTCCGGCGCGGGCCGACGCCTTGAGGAACGCCTCGGGATCGTCATCCGGTATCTGAATTCCGGTGGTGTCCCGCACGCGCCGGGCTGTCTCGCGCATGAACTCCTCCACCGACTGCGCCGGATCAGCGGAGCTCTCGCACATCGCCCGTACGATACCCGTCCAGTCCATCCGGTGTGCCCCGGGCGCCATGTCCGGATCACCACCGAACAGGTCCAGCTGGTCCCTCGACGCGGGAATCGGAGCGGTGAGCCCCGCGGCCTCCATCTCGACCTCGAGGAGGATTCTCTCCTCCGGGCTCGGGTCCACGAACAGCTGATCGAGCCTGTCGAGGTAAGGATCCAGCTCGCACGCCCCGCTCGTGACCTCCCGGTAGGCTCGCACCAGTTCCACGAGACGCCACACGCTGACCGGGTCCCACAGACTCTCTAGCGGGATCCGCTCGAAGTGTTCGAGCGCCTTCTCGGGCTCGCCTCCATCGTAGAACAGGTTGGCAAGAAGTACACGGGCATCGTGGTTCTCGGCGTCCAGCTCGAGGCAGCGATCCAGCCACATCCGTGCCTGCACCCCGTCTCCCTGTCGATGCAGCGTATAGGCCAGATCCGCCGCCGCCTCCGGGCTCTTCTCATTGGCGGCGATCGCGCGTCGGAAGAAGCGTTCGGCGTGCTCCCACAATCCTTCTCGAAAGAGAGCGCGCCCGACGGACAGCATCAGGTCCAGATCCCTCGCGAAGCCCAGATCCAGGATCCTCTCGAAGCACTGGAACCCGCGGGCCCGCTCGCCCAGCTTGAGGTGGCTCTCGCCCAGTCCTACGAGTGCGTCCTCGTGGTCCGGCTCGAGCTGGAGAGCCTGTCGAAACGACCGGCGCGCCCACACGTATTCCTCGCGGGCCAGGTACGTGTACCCGATCGACACTCCCAGCTCGACCGAATCCGGGTACAGGGCGACCCCGCGTCGCAGCATCTCCAACGCCCCGTCGTAGTCGCCGGTCTCGTACAGGCGCTGAGCCTGACGGTCGTACTCTTCGGCGCTCCAGAATCGGGATGTTTCCATACGTTGTTACGCTCGCTCGTAGAGGTAGGCGCTGTCCACCAGACGGTTCCCCCGCCGGTCGTTGACCGCGTGCTGCCGACCCGACCAGATCGCGGCCGCTCCCGTCTCTCCCCGCTTGTTGATGGCGTAGTAGTTGACGTTGAAGTTCGGGCGTCCCCGCTCGTCGAGGAGTCGAGGCTCGACGGTCCAGTCCGCGATCCGCCTCAGGGCTGTGAGACAGGCATCGGTCGGATGCGCCCCTCGCCGCATCTCCTCGACGATCAGGTGGCTGCCTACGGTCTTGATCACGGCTTCGCCGCGTCCCGTTGACCCTGCGGCACCCACATCGTTGTCGCAATAGCATCCGCAGCCCGGCAGCGGGCTGTCTCCCACCCGCCCCGGGATCTTGAAGAACAATCCGCTGGTCGTCGTCACGGCGGAAATGTCCCCAGCCGCGTCCACGGCGGAACAGTGGATGGTGCCCATCGGCCTGACCCCGTCGTACGAATCGAGGGCTCCGAGCTCAGCGCCGCCGACCCCTCGCTTCGTGCCACCGGGATCGCCGAACCCATCGATCCTCTCGCCACTCTCCTCGGGTGTCAGGAAGTCGTCGCGGTCGGACAATCCGGCGCGCCATTCGAGCCACGCCTCGCGCGACTCCCGCGTGAGAAGGTCCACCTTCTCGAATCCCATGTCGGCCGCGAAGCGCGCCGCCCCCCGACCCACCATCAGGACGTGGTCCGTGTAACGCATGACCGCCAGGGCCACGCGGGAGGGGTTGATATAGCCCTCCAGGGACGCGACCGCGCCGACGCCCCGTGTCGGCCCGTGGTAGACCTGGCTGTCCAGCTGTACCACGCCGTCGGCATTCGGGAAGCCGCCGTAGCCCACCGTCTGGTCTTCCGGGTCCTCCTCTACCCGATTCACCCCGCTTATCACGCCCTCGAGCGTGCCGAGTCCCTCTTCGATCGCGCGCCGCGCCGTTTCCGTCGCCCGAAGACCGTTTCCGCTCGAAATGGATGCCGGCTCCGTGGCCGCCCCGTCCCGGATCAGGGGCCCTGGGGCGCTACCGGCCCGGCTGGCCGCCGCCAGGTCTCGGCCCACCAGCATGGGGGCGACGGCGCCCGCCCCGGCCAGGGTCCCTGCGCTCTTCACGAATCTCCGTCGAGTCAGGTCTTCCATTCGCCTCCCCACGCTCACGAACTGCCGCGCTCGGGACCCGAAGGCGAGGGATGCTCACTCGCCGCCTCGGGAGAGGTCCCCACCGGACCCACGATTCTCATTTCCAGGCTCGTCACCCGCTGCTCCGTGGTCTCCGTGACCTCGAGCTCCGCCGGGCCGAGGCGGACCTTCTCGCCCGGCTCCGGGATCCGTCCCAGCTTACCGATCACATAGCCCGCGACCGTGTCGTAGTCCTCCGCGTCTTCCACTTCTCCCAGGCTGAATTCCTCGATCAGGTCGGTGGGGTCGGCACCGCCATCGATCCGCGCCCGCCCTTTTCCGATCACGGTGATATCCTCTTCCAACACATCGTGTTCGTCGAAGATGTCTCCCACGATCTCCTCGACCAGGTCCTCGAGAGTGACCAGCCCGTCCGTACCGCCGAATTCATCGACCACGACGGCGAGATGGAGCTTCTGGTCCCGGAATTCGGCCAGGAGGTCGTCCACGGGCTTCGTGTCCGGCACGAAAAACGGCCCGCGCATCACGCTTGCCAGCGAGAATTCTCCTTCCGGTGCCCCTCGAGACCAACGCAGGAAATCCTTGACCAGAAGGACCCCGACGACGTCATCGATCGACTCGCGGAACACCGGAAAGCGTGAGTATCCCGATGAGGCTACCGTGTCCAGGACCTCGTCCAGGGTGGCGGTCTCCGGAAAGGCCACGATATCCGGCCTCGGGGTCATCACTTCGCGCGCCACCGTTCGGGTGAGCTCGAACACCCCGTGGATCATCTCTTCCTCGTCTTCTTCCACCACACCTGCCGCGCGGCCGTACCGGAGCAGCGCTTCGATCTCCTCCGGCCCGTGCACCTGCCCGAATCCTCCCGGCACCCGCCGGCCGGTCCGTACGACGATCGGCCCCGCCGCGGCGTTCAGGACCCAGAGGAAGGGTTTCATCAATGCGGTGAAGACGTTCAGCGGCCCGGCCACGAGCCGACTCAGGCCTCCGGCTCGACTCAGACCGACCGCGCGCGGTACCAGGTCGCCGACCAGGAGATAGACCGCCGCGAGGATGAGAAGTGAGACCAGCGCCGCGAGAGCGGATCCTACGCCACTCGGAAGCGGGATGCCCGCCCCATCCAGGGCCTGGTGAACGGCCGGGGTGAAGATCGTGATGGCGATCCAGCCCAGGGCGAGCGTACTCAGGGTGATCCCGAGGCGGACGCTCGAGATCGGGGACTGCAGCGATCTGCGGGCCCGGTCCACCGCCGGATTAGCCTGGAGGAGATCCTCTTCGGGATCGTCCGGGGCGGAGTGTTTGGAGGCCAGAAGCGCGAACTCCGCCGCCGTGAAGAACGCGTTGGCGGCGAGGAGGAACACGATGGCGCCGATCCTCGTGACGGAAGAGACGTCCATCAGCCGGTGATCATCGGGGAGGTGGATCCGCTCCGGGGAGCTCTCTCGAGCCCTCCCGGTTCGGAGTCAGGTCCTGCCCGCGTTTCGACAGCACTGACGCGGGGGACCGGTGCCGGTCGCTGGAGCGGCAGTTTCAGGTTGTGCCGACCTCGTTCTTCCTCAGTCGGTAGCCGCGGGGTTCTCCCCCTCGGACGATCCAAATGGAATCGCGGGCTGACAGTACCGATGGCCGATGGCCTCCAGCTCCGTCACCTCGCCGTCGGACAGGGCCGGATACCGCTCGCGCAGATACTCCACCGTGTCCGACATCCACTCCGTGCGCTCCGAGTCCTCAGCCTCGAGAACGCCACATCGCTGAATATGACTGAACAGCTCATCGCGAGCCAGATCCAACGTCGTCTGCTTTTGTCTTCCGCGTGACAAGGCTCCTCCTTCTTGATTCAATCCCTCCTGGCTCCGCCGGCTCTCGCATCGAACCGCCCGGCCACCAGGCCTTTCCCGGTCAATATACCGGGGGCCGGATGACGCCGCAAAGCCCCATCCGTGCCCAAAATGTGCCTGTATCATGGGCAGATACAGCAGGTCAGTCTGCCAGCTCCTCGGCCACGGCCCAGGCGAGGAGTGGGACCATGATCTCGTGATGCCCGGTGGTCTGGTACCCACGGCCGCCTCCCGTCCTCGTGGGACGCTCGACCACGTTCACCCGGGGGCGGTACTGGCGGATCATGTCGAAATCGGCCGTAAGAAACCCGCGGGGCGCTCCCCCGTCCAGGTTCCTGCGCATGGTCAGCGCCTTGAGAAAGACCTCCGGAAGGATGACCGCCGACCCCACGTTGATGACCGCCCCTCCTCGATCCAGGCCGCGCAGAGACTCGACGAGCAGCAGGAAGTCGGTATAGGAAGTCTCGCCGATCGCGCTGCCATCCGCCTCCGGGTGCTGGTGCAGAATGTCGGCACCCATCGCCACGTGGACGCTGAGAGACACTCCGAGGCGGCGGGCGGCGAGAAGAAGCGAGAGTTCCGGATGCTGATGGTCGGCACGATCCGCGAGGTCCTCCGCAAGAGCCTGCCCGAGGCCCAGCCCGCGGTCTCGCCCCGTCCGGATGGCGAGGTTCATGTCGCGGCCCGTCTCGAGCGCCATCCCGAAGGTGCCGTCGGACAGCCCAGCCTCGACATCCTCCGATGTGCCGCCCCAGCGACACGTCTCGTAGTCGTGAATCACCGTGGCGCCGTTGACGGCCAGGTGGGTGATCGCCCCTCGTTCCATCAGATCGATGAGGACCAGGGAGAGTCCGGTCTTGACCACGTGCCCGCCCAGCATCCAGACGATGGCCCGGTCTTCGCGCACCGCGGAAGCGAGTCCGCGGGCTACGGAACGAAGCGAATCGGCCGCCAGAACGTGCGGAAGCGCGTCGTAGAACTGCCGGAACGAGCCGCCTGCCTCCCGAGGCGGAGAAGTGGCGAAGTCTCCCGAAGACACCTTGTTCGGTCGGTCGCCTACCGGGACCCTGCGCAACCGGTCCCGCGGATCGACCGGGCCCGGACCGGCGCTCATGGCAGATCCTCCGAGGCCGCCGACGAAACCTCGGCCGAGGCCGCGGATCGCTCCGCCACCGGGATCAGCTCTCCGTCACCGGGGTCGTAGCTCGTAAGGAAGAGGTTCCCGGAGCCAACGGCCATGCTCGTCTTCAGGCGAACGATAGCCCGGTGCTCATCGTCGGTCAGGTAGAGCTCCGCCTCACCGCCGTCCCCGAATGCTCCCCCCGTCTGTATGATCGGCCGGAGCACGATCGTCTGGAAGCGTCCCGCAGGCACGCGGATCTCTTCCCGGCGCAGCACTTCGATCACGACCGGGTTTCCTTCGCTCTTGAAGTATCGGTCGAGCTCGTACCGCTGGCCCACTTCGAGCGGCAGCAGCCGCGCGAGAAACAGGAAGGAGATGTCGTCCAGCGCTCCCTCGAGGATCGGGACGGCGGTCTCCTCGCTCTTCGCGCGCCACTGGCCGTCCACGAGATCGTGGCGATCGTACGTCATCCCCGTCCAGTCGAACGAATAGCGCGTATCCCGCTTGTAGCTCCCTTCGCTCAGTCTCTGCTCGAACCGCAGCGAGCTGAGCGGGTAGGGATGGATCCAGGTGATCTGTCGGTCCTGTACGCGGTAGAACGGCGGGCCGCCCCACATCTCCATGGCCACGCGGTACCCGGCCCGACCGTCGATCTCCTCGATCGCCTCCACCTCGAGAGATCCTTCGCCCAGGCGCACCCGGCCCCAGCTCACCGAGAACTCCATCCGCTCGCCGACCGGAAACCTCCACGCCTGGACCGGGTCCGGATTCTCCGCCGCGGACTGGGCATGGACCGGCCCGATGGCGGCCGGCACCGCGACGAGAGCCAGAGCCAGAGCGCGGAAGCGGGAGGGGTCTGGCCGCCGCATCAGGCCGAACCCTCAGCCGCACGCCCGCGCAGGCGAGGGTCTCGGGACGCCCTGAGGAGTCCCCACAGGGTCGCGGCCGCACGGAAACGGCTGTGTCGGTACCGGCGCGTGTAGTCGGGCGAGATGTCCACCTGGGTGGCGCTACGCAGGTGAGGGGTCACGGCCTTCAGAAGCTCGAGGCTGCACGCCCATCCCTCGTGCTCGAGCAGGGCCTCCCCGTCAGGAACGTCCTTGAGCGCCCTCTTGAGCGCGATGAGCCGGTACATGCGGAAACCGCAGAACGGGTCTTCGACGTCCGCGCCTTGCGCCTGCTTGACGATGAAGCCCGCCCCGAACCGGGCGAAGCGAACGGAGCGCGGTGCATCGCGGTCATCCACGGCCCGCCCGGCTACCAGGTCGGCTCCGCCCTGGAAGCGACGCAACATCTCCGGGATCATTTCGGGTCCGTCCGTGAAGTCCGCCTGCATCACCAGTACTCCGTCCCGCTTCGGATAGCGCGAGACCTGCACCGCCTCCCGGATCAGCCTCTCGAGCGAGGCCGCGTACCCCTGCCGGGTGACGTTGCGAAACACGGTCAGGGGGAGCACCCGTCGATACGGCTCCAGCACTTCCGCGGTACCGTCCGTGGACGCGTCGTCCAGAACCAGGATACGGAAATCCCGCCCCAGGTCGGCGAACACCTTGCGGATCTTCCACATCAGCACACCGATGGTGTGCTCCTCGTTATGTACCGGCAGCGTGACGTAGATCACGTCGCGCATCTCCTTTCGGTATCCTTCGTCCCGCGGCGCGGATCGCGCCCGCGGTTCCAGGGTCTCTCTTACCGTCCTCCCCCGGCCGTCGTTCCCGGGGGACGCGTCTTCCAACGCCTGTGGAACCAGAAATACTGCTGCGGATGCCGACGAACGTGCGCCTCCAGACGGCCGACCCACCGCCGGGTGAATTCGAGCTCCGCATCGCCTCGATCCGCCGGCCTCTCAACGGGCTCCAGCACAGCGGAGTAACCGCGCTCACTCCTCAGCGCAGCGCCGAAGAATAGGGGAACGTCCTGCGAGAGCGCGAGACGCGCGGGTCCGCGGAAGGTCGATGCCTCTCTGCCCATGAACGGCACGAACACGCCCCGCTCACCGGCGTCCTGATCTGCGACGAGGGCCACGGTCTTTCCTTCTCGCAGCGCCTCCGGAATCCGTGTGCGCGCGTCCTGCATGTAGATCGGCTCGATCCCGCAGCGCCTGCGGGTCTCGATCATTCGCCGGTTGAAGGCCCGATTGCGCTGGCGCTTGACGACCGCGGCCATGGGAAGACCTGCGGCCGCCAGATAGGCCCCAGCCGCCTCCCAGTTCCCGATGTGCCCGGTCACGATGATCGCCCCCGATCCCTGCGTCACCTCCCGGTGCAGGTCTACGGCGTCCGTCCCTCGCGCCATGTCCCCGAGGAGGATGTCCCCGCCCCTCTTCCCGATGCGGGCGATCGTTCCGATCTCACGCCCGAAGTGCCGGTAGCAGTCCCTCGCGACGGCCGACACCCAGGCCTCCGACTGACCCGGGAACGACTCCGAGATCTGCTTCTCGACCACATCGCGGCGCGTGCCCAGCATCCGCGCCGCGCTCCCCGCTGCGGCTCCGAATCGATCCGAAAGGGCCCTCGGAAGCGCCGCCAGGGCGACCTCCGCCGCGCGCGCCGGCAGGTATTCGACGGATTCCCTCAGTCTCATGACCGACGACCGCCGCGCCTGGCCACGGTCTCGTATGCCTCCAGCGTCGCGTGGACCATGCGCTCGGCGCGGTGCGCGAGGGCGTATCTCCGTGCTCTGCGCCCGGCCCGCCTGCGGGAATCGGGGTCTTCCACCAGCCGTCCGATGGCCGCGGCCATGCCAGCAGGGTCCCGGCTGGCGACCGGCTCGATTCCGGCTCCTCGAAGGCGCCCGTCGCCCGTGGCGGTCATCACCACGGGCAGTCCGGTCCACATGGCCTCCAGGCAGCCGGTGGAAAGCTCCTCGCGTAGCGAGGGCATGACGAAGACGTCCAGGTCGCAAAGCGACGTGCGCGCGTCCCTTACGTACCCCGGAAGGCAGACCCAGCCCTCGAGACCAAGGGCATCGATCAGGTTCTCGAGGCGGGCCCGCTCGGGACCCTCACCGAAGATCGCGAAACGCACGCTCGGGTGCCGCTTGACCACCAGCGAGGCGGCCTGAATGAGCGTTGCGTGATCCCGATCGGTCCCGAGCGCTGCCAGGGAGGCGACGAAGAACGCGCTCGTCCGGGCTCCCGCGGCCTGACGCAGTCGGCCCGGCTCCTGCGGCTCGAGACCCTCTGCATCGACGCCTTCAGGCACGACCGCGATCCGCGACCGCTCCACACCCGACTCGACCAGGGAGTCCCGCGCCGAGTCGGAGACGGCGAGCACTCTGTGTGCCCTGCGCCATTTCCAGCCGGAGCGCGGAGACGAGACGGTGCGCCGCGTGGCGACGATCCGGCTCTGGGAGCCCTCGAGGGCCATCAGGTAGGCCGTCAACCGCAAGGCGTGCGTATCGTGCGCGTGCACGATGTGCCAATGCCGCCGGGCGTGACGCGCCAGCATGCGGAGAGCACGGGGATCCGTTCCGGAAGAGGATGGCAGGGAGATGACCGGTATTCCGAGTTCTTTCGCTCCCGTCGCCAGCCGTGACCTGGCCAAGGTCGCTACGGTCTGTTCGACGTACGGGACTCCGGCCAGCCCTTGCAGCAGCAGGGTGACCTGATTGCGTGTGAGCCGCCATTCGTGACCCGTCTCGACGTGAAGCACGCGCAGAGGTTGGCGGGTCACGCGACGGGCCTCTGCGGCCTGGGTTCTGCCATGGCGGGAAGGTAAGCGGAACCCGGCGGTGCTACAACGAGACGTCGCGCGCTCCGGTATCACGTATCATCTTGAGATATGCGCACGCGAATCCCCGATTGGATGGCCAGTGACTTCGTCGAGCTGAGCTCGGGACGCACCTCGGCCCTCGTTCGAAACGACTTCCTAGAGTCGTTCGAGCGCCACCGGCTGCTCGACTGCGCCCGGGCACCGCTCCTCGAGGTCCCGGGTTCGGCCTCCTCTGCGGAGATCTCGGGAGGACGCGGTGGGATCAGGGTGGTTCCGGCCGGAGCCCTGGGGGAGGCGGTCGTGCGACCGTACGTGCGCGGGGGCCTGGTGGAAAGGTTCAACCGGCGCCGGTACTTCTTCGGCGAGCGCGCCTTCGCCGAGCTGGTTGCCACCCAGAGGCTTAGAAGAAGGGGTGGGCCGGTCCCCGAGGCGCTGGCGGCGGTGCAGTTGGCCCGGTCACCCGGCTACCTGGCCTGTTTGGCCACGCGGCGAATCCCGAGGGTACGGCGCGCGGCCGTAGTGCTGGCAAGCGCTCCCGGCGCCGTCCGCGCCATCACCCTGGAGCGCATCGGCCGGGCCGTTCGCTCGCTCCACGTGGCGGGGGGCGTTCACGCGGACCTGAACGCTCACAACATCCTTGTGACCGAAGACGGAGAGGGGCCGGGTTTCGTGATCGACCTGGACCGGGCCACGGTCCTGGAGGGGCCGGTAACGGGCCGGCGCGCTCGTGCCAACCTGGAGCGGCTCAGGCGCTCGTTCCGCAAGCTTGGCTTGCGGGACGCGCTGCGGGAGTGGGAGTACCTGGAGAGAGGATACGAGGCACCGCCGCGACCGCCGGTCGCCGCCTAGATCGATTCCGTATCGCGTTCCGGCGCGGGAGTCGTGGGGCCGGGAGCCGAGAACTGCAGGTCGCACAGGCGTCGATACAGCCCGCCCGCCGCGTATAGCTCGTCGTGCGTTCCGGACTCCACCAGGCGTCCCTCGTCGAGCGCCAGAATTCGGTCTGCCCCGCGGATCGTGGATAGACGGTGCGCGATCACGAACACCGTCCGGCCGGCGAGCAGCCGATCGAGGGCAGCCTGAATCAGTTGCTCCGACTCCGTGTCGAGCGACGAGGTCGCCTCGTCCAGGATGAGGAGCGGGGGGTCCCGCAGGATGGCCCTGGCGATCCCCACCCTCTGACGCTGCCCCCCGGAAAGCCGGACCCCCCGGTCTCCCAGCATGGTGTCGAGGCCATCGGGAAGCTCGCGCACGAATTCTTCGGCGTTGGCGGCTCGAATGGCCTCGAAGATCTCGTCCTCCGGGCGCTCGGCACCGTAGCTGACGTTCGCCCGCACCGTGTCGTGGAAGATGACCGTCTCCTGGCTCACTACCCCGAACAACGAACGCAGCGACCGAAGAGGGAGGTCCCGAAGGTCCGCGCCGTCCATCGTGATCCGGCCCGCCGTGGGATCGATGAACCGCGGGAGGAGGTCCACCAGCGTGCTCTTACCACCCCCGGAAGGGCCGACGAGCGCGACCACCTCGCCCGGTCTCGCCACGAGGTCGATGCCTTTGAGAACGGGACGACCAGGCTCGTATTCGAAGTGGACGTCCTCGAATCGGATCGACTCGGTCGGCGGCTCCACTATCGCGCCCGCGGGCTGCGCCTCCGGCTCGGCCGGCGTGTCCAGCACCTCGTAGAACCTCTCGGCTGCCGCGACCGACAGCTGCAGCTTCGTCGGGAACTGGGCCAGCGCCTTGACCGGCGATACGAGGCGGACGGCCATGGTGACGAACGCGATGAACACCTCCGCCGAGAGGGCGCCGGTTCCCAGAACCATGTTGGCGCCGATCCATATCAGGACGATCGCGATGACCGAGGAGAGGGTCTCCGAGATCGGCCCGGCCGCCTGACTCAGCGCGTTCGCGCGCACCATGCGCCGGGCGTAGCGCAGGGAACTGCGGCTGAATCGCTCCCTCTCGTGATCCTCAGCGCCGAACGACTTGACCAGCCGGATCCCGCTCATCGTTTCCTGGGCGACGGAGACCAGTTCGCCGCGCTGCTGGAAAGCCTTGCCGTAGCTGCCTTTGAGTCGTCGCAGGATGGGACTCAACCCGACTGCGACGAGCGGACCCGTGACCAGCGCGACCAGCGTGAGCTGCCATGACATCAGGAACAGGAACACGATGTAGGCGATGGCCGTAACTGCCTGCCGCAGCACGTCGGTGAGCGCGAACGTGATGACCGTGCGAGCCTCGCGGGTGTCGTTCAGCACCCGCGTGATCAGCTGACCCACCTTCATCCGCCCGAAGTAGGAGAGCGGAAGGAACTGCAGATGACCGTACACGTCGTCCCGCATGTTCCGCTCCACGTGCTCCTGGACGTACATGGTCAGGAGGCGGGCCAGGTAGAGCGCGAGGTTCTTGACGAACAGGACCCCGAGCACGAGCAGGCACACGTTGCGCAGCGAGTCCAGCGGATCGCCGGAGCGAAGCCAGTCTCCGAACCAGCCGTCGAGCAGGCCTTCGAGCCGGCTGGTACCGGCGCCGCCGAGGATCTCCGCCCCGAACAGAGACTGCAGGAACGGGATGAGGAGGACGAGCGTGAACGCGTCCAGGCCCGCAGACGCGGCCATGAGCAGGACCGCGACGGCCATCAATCCCGTGAAGGGCATCACGTAGCCGAACAGGCGGACGTAGGAGGACCACATGACGCGCGCTCCCTACCTGGGCGTGAGGAGCGCCGCGGGGAGGACCATCTCCTCCGGGCTCACCCCGCCGTGCAGGAAGCTGTCCCGATACCGTCCCTGGTACTCCCTCAACTTCGTGGGATAGACGAAGAAGTAGTCTTCGCGGCACAGCATGTACGTGGTATGGAATCCCCTCGGCGGAAGCCGCAGCGCCTGGGGGTCGGTCACCGCCAGCACTCCGGCCTTGTTATCCACGCGCATGTCCCGCCCGAACTTGTATCGCAGATTCGGCGTCGCGTCCTTGTGGGCGTAGATCGTGAGTGGCCGGTCGCAATGAACCGATCCGTGATCCGTGGTCAGCAGGACCGGAACGCCTCGCCTCGCCGCCTCCCGAATCGCCTCGTACGCGGCAGATCTCTCGAACCACGATACGGTCAGGGAGCGGAGCGCAGACTCGTCTCGCGCCACTTCCCATATCAGGCGCGATTCGCTGCGCCCGTGCGTCAGGAGGTCCACGAAACCGAAGACCAGTGCCGTGGCCGACGCACCCGAGAGATAACCGCCGAGCCGCTGAAGCATGGATTTGCCCTGGTCGGCCGAGAACACCTTCTCGTAGTGGGTCCGAACTCCGGGGCCCGCCAGTTCGGCCACGTGCGTCGCGAAGAGCTCGTCCTCGAAGGTGTTGTAGCCGGCCTCTGATCCCGCATCGTACCAGCCCGGCCGCAGCGCCTCGATCTCATCGGGGAAGAGGCCTCCGAAGATGGCGTTGCGAGAGAACGGCGTCGCGGTGGGCAGCAGTGAGGAGTAGAGCGTCTCCTCCACTTCGAACAGGTCCGTGAGCAGGGGGCGGATCGCGCGCCACTGGTCGAGCCTCAGGCAGTCGATGACCACGAGCAGAGCCGACCGTCCCTCGCCGAGGAGGGGGGCGAAGAAGCGCTCCACCACGTCCACCGACAGAGGGGGCCCCACCTCACCCCCTTCATGCAGCCACTCGGAATACCGCTCCGCGACGAGCTCCGAGTAGTTCCTGCGAACGTCACCCCGCAGCGCGTCGATCGTCTCCGCCAGACTCGATTCCCCGGCCTCTTCCAGTCGAAGGTCCCAGTCCACGAGCTCGCTGTAGAGGGACGCCCAATCATCCCACGTATCCGCCTTCATGATCGAGTCCCTCAGCGCTCCGAAACGCTCGGTGAACTCGCGCGAAGCCCGCTGGTGGCGCAGTCGTGCGCCAGCCAGAAGACGCGTGACTACCGAGAGTACCTGGCGTGGGCTCGTGGGCTTGATGATGTAGTCATCGGCCCTGCGGCCGATGGCCTCGTGGAGCGTCTCCTCCGCCTCGCTCTTGGTGACCATCACGATCGGCAGGTCGCGTCCCGTCGTGCGGATGGCACTGAGCACATCCAGCCCCCGGAGACCGGGCATCTGCTCATCGAGCAGAATCATGTCGTAGTTCTCACGCTCGAGCAGCTCGAGCGCATCCGCGCCGTTCATCACCGCATCGACGTGGTAGCCCTCACGGATGAGGAGGAGGGTATGGGGTCGAAGCAGATCGACCTCGTCATCGACCCACAGGATTCTTCCCTTGCTCACCTGGGCTGGTGACACTCCCTTCGACTCTTGACCGGAACACGGGACGCCCGGAGCCTGCCGGGCGCATGGCGGAACCACGCGAACGGAATATGGCACGTCCTGTGACCCGCACCACCCCGGGCGGTTCCCTCCAGGCAGCGGGCTATTCCGCCGGTCGGATGTCCCGCACGGCCTGCTCCAGCTTCTCCAGCACGTCCGTGACCTCGATGCGCCTCATATTGCCTTTTCGAAAACCCGCCGTTGGAAGAGTCTCGCCGGGCCGTGAGAACCGATCGATGATCAGGTCGCGGGATCCGCGGTAGGGGCCGACCCTCTTGGGGTCCGTATACCCGTACAGGGAGACCACCGGGGTGCCGAGCGCCGTGGCCACGTGGAGCGGACCCGTATCGGGGCTGAGCATCAGGGCGCTGCCGTCGAGGAGCCACGCCAGTCGCCGGACGTCGTTGCGCAGGGCCAGAACCGGTGCAGCCCGTGACATCTCCATGATCTCGCGTGCTGCGTCCATCTCGAGCGCGTTCTCGCTTCCGACGATCACGGGTTTCAGACCCAGGTCGGCTTCGGCTACCTCCAGGACCCGAGCGTAGCGTTCGGGAATCCAGTTCTTCCCGGGTCTGGTGGTTCCGACCACGACCGCGAGCGCGGGCCGATCCAGCTCCGCGAAGAACTCCTCCTGGGACCGGCGCTCCGCCTCCGTGAACCCGAACTTCCACTCCTGGACCGGCGCGACGCCCAGATGGTCGAGGAATTCGAAGTACTGATCCTGGACGTGCTGTGGAGCGTGCGGCGGGATTCTCTCGGTGGTGAACAACCAGTTGAAGTCGCGCGCCCGTCGGCGATCGAACCCGAGCTTGCGAGGCGACCGGATCATTCCGGTGAGGAGGCCGGCCTTCAGGTAGACCTGCAGGGCCACGACGAGATCGAAAGAGCGGCCGGCAGTCGCGTGGCGAAAGTCCCGAAACGCCTTGATCCCAGCCGATCGATCGAAGACGATGAACTCGTCTACGTCGGGGTGGGGCTCTACCAGGCCATGCGCGAGCGGCTGTATGATCCAGGTGACTCTCGCCTCGGGCCAGGCGGCTTTCAGCGATGTCGCGACTGGCATGCCGTGCACGACGTCCCCGATCGCGCTCAGTAGAACGATCGCTATCGAGCGGGGCGCTTCTGGCATCCGCTGGAGCCTCTCGGTGGTAGTATGGAGCCTTCCGGCCGTTCGGCGGTACATTACGGCGAAGCGGGTTTCGGGCAAGGCACGACTCCAGGACCGGGCGATGAGGATCCTCAGTTTCTACGTACTGAAGCAGCACATCGCGCCGTTCACCTTCGCGGTGACGGCGCTGACGCTGCTCATGCTGCTCGATCAGCTCGCCAAGCAGTTTCACAAGCTGGTGGGCAAGGGCCTCGGCGGTCGCGTGATCGCCGAGGTCTTCTTCTACTCGATCCCGTTCATCGTCGCCGTGATCGTTCCGATGGCCGTCCTGGTGGCGGTGTTGTACGCCTTCAACCGGCTGGCGGCCGACAACGAGATCTCCGCGATGAAGGCCAGCGGCGTCAGCCTGGCCCGCATCGCAGCCCCCGTCGTCGTGGCCGCCACGTTCGTCGCGGTCGGCCTCGTGTGGTTCAACGACAACGTGCTTCCGGAAGCCAACCATCGGCTGGCCAGTCTCCGTATCAGCATCACGCGCAAGGAACCCACGTTCGCGCTACAGGAGCGGCGAGTGAACGAGGTCATCGAGCGCAAGCTGTTCATCCAGGCGGCACGCATCGACAACGCCTCGAGCCGGCTCGAGAACGTGACGATCTGGGACGAAAGGGACGCGGATCGCTCGCGCACCATCTACGCTGCCAGCGGCCTGATGGCGTTCAACGACAACCAGACCGACCTGTATCTCACGCTGTTCGACGGCAAGGTCCAGGAGACTCGAGACGACTCTCCCGCCGCGTTCCGCGAGGTCTGGTTCGAGACCAACAACATCCGGATATCGGAGGTCGGAAACGAGCTGAACCGCGAGCTCAGCCAGTTCAGAAGTGACCGGGAGCTGCCTATCGACTCGATGCGTGTGCAGGTACGCGAGGCCGAGGAGCAAGCCGGTCAAACCGAGGACGTGAGTCGCGCGATGGCCGTCGCGGCGACATCCCGCAGACTGGGGGATCTCGTTCCGGACGAGGAAGAGCTCGCGCCGACCGACACGGCCGGGGTGGTAGCCGAGGCTTGGAGGACCGGACGGCGACTGGAGGTACCCTCCTCGGCGTACAATTCCTTCCGGGCGAACGCGATCCAGCTGGACCGGCATCGAGAGCGCGCGAATCGCTTCGAGGTCGAGATCTGGAAGAAGTTCACGATCCCCGCCGCCTGCATCGTCTTCGTGCTCATCGGGGTCCCCATCGCGGTTCGCTATCGCCGCGGCGGCGTCGGACTGGTAGTCGGGGTCAGCCTCGGGGTGTTCTGCCTCTATTACGTGGCTCTCATCGGGGGCGAGAAGCTCGCCGACCGTCAGCTTCTGTCGCCGGCTCTCGCCATGTGGAGCCCCAACATCCTGTTCGGGCTGATCGGAGTCGGCGGCTTCTTCCAGGCCCGGAGGGCCGGCGGGTGAGGATTCTCGACCGGTACGTGATGCGGCAGTTCCTGCGTATCTTTCTCATCTGCGTGCTCGGCGTCCCGTTTCTGTTCCAGGTCATCGACCTCACGGACCGCCTGGACAACTTCCTGGCGGATGGAGTCGGACAGGCCCAGGTGGCGGCGTTCTATTTCTATCAGCTTCCGTATCAGATGCTGCTCGCCTTCCCCATCGCCTGCCTTCTCGCGGCGGTCTTCACCGTGTCTCGCATGACCCGTCACTTCGAGGTCACCGCGGCCAAGGCGGGAGGAGTGAGCTTCTACCGGCTCGTCGCGCCCATGCTGATCCTCGGAATGCTGATCAGCATGGTGACCCTGGTCTTCTCGGAGATCGTTCCCGACTCCAACCGAAAGGCTGCCGAGGCCATCGACCAGGACGAGGAGCGGGCGCTCGAGCTGCGCCTGAACTTCGTGTACCGGGGAGACGGAGGTCGGTATTACTTCGTGCGTCGGCTGGATGCGGGTGCCGGCACGATACGCAGCATGAAGATCGACCGGGAAGGAACGGGCTTCGAATATCCGACGTATTCCATCTTCGCGCCCGAAGCGCGGTGGGACAGCGCAGCCGCGATCTGGGTGCTGGAGAACGGCCACGTGCGCTACATGGGACAGGAGCAGCACCTCGTCGACGTTGCCTTCGACGAAATGTGGCAGGCCGCGCTGAAGGAGACGCCCGCGGACCTTCTGGCCAAGGCCAAGGCTCCGGAAGAGATGGACTACGCCGAGCTCGGCCGCTTCATCGAGGCGCTGGAGCGATCCGGCGAGAACCCGCGGAAGGAGATGGTGCAGCGCGCCCTGAAGGTCGCCTTTCCTTTCACCTGCTTCATCATCGTGCTCTTCGGTGCCCCGCTCGCCAATTCGACCCGCCGCGGCGGAGCCGCGCTGTCGATCGGCCTGGCGCTCGCCACCACGATCGTATTCCTCACCCTGATCCGCATCGGGGAAGCGCTGGGCGCCGGAGGTGTGCTGCCCCCGGTGGCGGCGGCATGGTTCCCGAACTTCATCTTCTTCACGGCGGGCCTTGGTCTGATGGTCCGGGTGAAGACCTGACCGGTAGTCGGCCGCCTAGCGCAGGACCTCGGAGATCGTCTCCACCACGCGCATTTGGGCCGCCTGCTCGATCGCTGGCCAGATAGGAAGGCTCAGGACTTCGCCAGCCAGCCGCTCGGTCACCGGCATCGAGATACGCCGATCGGCGTACACCGGAAGCCGGTGGCACGGGATCGGATAGTAGATCATGCTGCCGATCGAGGCTTGTCGGAGCGCCGCCTGTACTTCGTCTCGCCGGCCGCCTGACACGCGGATCGTGTACTGGTGAAAGACGTGGCCGGGTACGACCCGCGGGGCCGTGACCCCTTCCACGTCCGCGAACCACTCGCCGTAGCGACTCGCCGCGGCCCTGCGCGCTTCGTTGTTCCGGTCCAGGCGTGGGAGCTTGACCCGGAGCAGCCCCGCCTGGATCGCGTCCAGCCGCGAGTTGTAGCCGAGGGTCTCGTTCTCGTACCGGCGAGCGGAGCCGTGGTCCCGAAGAAGGCGAGCCCGAGCGGCGAGGTCCGGGTCGTCCGTGACGAGCAGTCCCCCGTCCCCGCATGCGCCGAGGTTCTTCGTAGGATAGAAGGAGAACGCCCCCAACTCGCCGACGCTCCCGGTCTGTCGCCCCCTGAACTTCGAGTCCGGACCAAAACGCGCTCCGAAGGACTGCGCTGCGTCCTCGATGACGGCCAGGTCGTGGCGCTGCGCGATGTCCGAGATGGCGTCCATGTCCGCCGGACGCCCGAACAGGTGAACGGGCATCAGGGCGCGCGTGCGCGGAGTGACCGCTTCCTCGACCCGCTCCGGGTCGATGTTGAAAGACTCCGGATCCACGTCCGCAAACACTTCCGTGGCGCCGATGATGCCGATGGATTCCGGCGAGGCGAAGAACGTGAAGGGCGAGGTGATGACCTCGTCGCCCGGGCCGATCCCCAGGGCTCGGAGGCCGATGACCAGGGCATCCGTCCCCGAATTCAGGGCAACCGCGTGACCCACACCCAGGTATTCGGCGGCTTCGCTCTCGAAACCCTGGACCTCGGGCCCGCCGACGAAGTAGCCCGATCGCAGCACCCGCTGCGCGACCTCCGACACTTCCTGCCAGATCGACTCGATCTCGGGACCGAGATCGAGTACGGGAATGGGATCGTGCGCTTCAGACTCCATAGAACTCCCGGTACCAGTCCACGAAGCGGGCCAGGCCTTCCTCGATGGGCGTATGGGGGCGGAACCCCGTGTCCCGCGCGAGGGCTTCGATGTCGGCCGCGGTGGCCGGCACGTCCCCCGACTGCATGGGGAGCATGTTGAGCTCCGCCTTCTTACCCAGCGCCGCTTCCAGGACCTCGATGAAGCGAAGAAGCTCCACCGACTCGTTGTTGCCGATGTTGTACACCCGGAACGGAGCATAGCTCGTCGAAGGATCCGGCGCCTCTCCCGTCCACTCCGGGTCCGGCTTGGCGACCAGGTCGGAGGCCCGCACCACGCCCTCGGCGATATCGCCCACGTACGTGAAGTCGCGTCGCATCCGGCCGTGGTTGTAGACGTCGATCGGGCGGCCGGCGAGGATCGCCTCGGTGAACTTGAAGTAGGCCATGTCCGGCCGTCCCCACGGCCCGTACACGGTGAAGAAGCGCAGGCCCGTGGTCGGCAGGCCGTACAGGTGGCTGTAGGAGTGAGCCATCAGCTCGTTGGCCTTCTTCGTCGCCGCGTACAGGCTGACGGGATGATCCACGTTGTGGCTGACCGAATACGGAAGAACCTCGTTGGCGCCGTAGACCGAGCTGGTCGAGGCGTACGTCAGGTGCTGCACCTCATGGTGCCGACAGCCTTCGAGGATGTTCAGGAATCCGACGAGGTTGCTGGCGCCGTACGCCAGCGGGTTCTCGATCGAATAGCGGACACCCGCCTGGGCAGCCAGGTGGATCACCCGGTCGAACGCGTGCGTCTCGAAGAGACGGGCCATGCCTTCCGAATCGGCCAGGTCCAACCGCTCGAAGTTCCAGCCGGGCATGCCATCGAGCTGGGCGATCCGGGCCTTCTTCAGCTCCGGGTCGTAGTAGTCGTTCAGGTTGTCGAGTCCGACGACCTGGTCTCCCCTTTCGAGGAGAAGTCGCGCGACGTGGTAGCCGATGAATCCGGCGGCCCCGGTGACCAGTGTATGACTCACTATCTCGCTCTTTTCCGCTCTGGTTGCAGGTTGCGCCGGCCGCGGTCACGCGATGCGAAGCTGCGGGCGGCGGCGTGAAGTTCGCAAGACGCCCGGTGCAGGAAACGGGCCGCCCCGGCGCACTCTGGGCATTTGGACGGGGATTGTGTATGCTGGATTGCTGGTGGGGGGCTCCAGGGATCTGGCGGGAGAGGTGAATTAATGAGTCTCATCGTGGTGGTTCTCGTGGTAGGCGGATTCATCGGCGCGGCCGTCGCCTACCTTCAGTATTACTTCGCCCGCCACGATCCAGCTGCCGGCGGAGCACTCTCGATCGGAGCCTGGTTCGTGGGGAGTGCGATCCTGATCGCCTGGCTCCTCATCGATCCCTCGGGCATCCTCCCTCCCAGCCTGGCCCTCTCCGCCGCGCTCAGCTACCTGCTGACTCAGGAGATCTGCGACCGGCGCGCCGAGGTGGCAGGCGGCCGT
>JAMJQR010000086.1 GCA_023554335.1 Candidatus Benthicola marisminoris | reverse complement strand
GAGTTCGAGTGGCCGCGAGCGGTCGAACCCTCGGCCGACGGCGAGGGCTTCTGGGTGTTCGACAACGTGTTGTCGCGCCTGACGCTGGTAGAGCCGGATCGCTGGGACGTGATTCCGGCGTCCGCGCGGGTGACGATTCCGATCCGGGCCCCCGCGATGGTCATGGGGCTCGTGCGCAGGCCCGGCGCGGGCTACGTGGCCACCGGGTTCTTCGGCGAAGGCCGGCTGGCCCGGTTCGACGGCGAGGGCACGTACGAGGAGGCGTCTGGAACCATTCCCGAGTCGGTGATCGAGGCTCCGGCCGAGGTACGGCAGCACGCGTACCGGGGCACGCTGAAAGCCGATCCCGCCGGTGAGCGGCTGGTGCTGGCGAACCGGCACGCCGGCTTCCTGGAGGTGTTCACGGCCGACGGCGAGCCGCTCCGACGGATCAAGGGGCCGCATGAGTTCGAGCCGCCGATCCGCATCAAGGCGGGCGAGAACGGTCCCAGCTTCGCGAGCGGGGATGACCTGCGTTTCGCGTACATGGACGTGGCGCTCACGGACGACCGGATCTACGCGCTGTTCTCGGGCCGCACCCGGGGCGGCCATCCGGACGCCGCGACCTACGGCCGCACCGTGCACGTGTTCGACTGGCACGGAGAGCTGCTCGAGGTCCTGAGCCTGGACGCGGATGTGATGGCCATCGCGTTGGACGAGGGCTGGAATCGGCTCCTGGCCGTTCGTCATCTGCCTGCGCCGGCGCTGCTTTCGTATCCGCTGCCCGAGCGCGGCGGCCCGAACGCGAACATGCGGTTGGCCGACTGACGGACGTTGAGGTGTGCTGCGGCGGCCGGTACATTCGGCCACCGTGAACACCCCGTCGTCGGACCTTCAGTTTCCGCTCGAGACCCGCGAGCTCGACAACGGGCTGCGTGTGATCCTGCAACCGGATCACTCCAGTCCCGTCGTCGCCGTGCATCTCATGTACCACGTGGGCTCCAGGAACGAACTGCCCGGCGGCACGGGCTTCGCGCATCTGTTCGAGCACCTGCTGTTCCAGGGGTCCGAGCACGTGGCGGAGGCCGAGCACTTCCGTCACATCCAGGAGGCGGGCGGTACGCTGAACGGCTCGACCTGGTTCGACCGTACCAACTATTTCGAGACCGTTCCCTCCAATCGGCTGGACCTCGCCCTGTGGCTGGAATCCGATCGGATGGGCTGGTTCCTGCCGTCCATCACCCAGGCCAAGCTGGACAACCAGCGCGATGTGGTGAAGAACGAGCGGCGGCAGTCGTACGAGAACCGTCCCTATGGTCTGGCCACCGAGACCGTGCTCCGGCACGCTTTTCCCGAAGCGCATCCGTACCGGCATCCCACCATCGGATACATGGAGGACCTGCACGCCGCCGATCTCGATGACGTGAAGCGCTTCTTCGAGACGTGGTACGGTCCGGGAAACGCGGTCCTCGTGCTCTGCGGCGACTTCGACACCGAAGCGGCCATGGAGAGCGTACGCCGGTACTTCGGTGAGATCGCGGCGCGCCCGGACCCCGCGCGTACCGATGTGCCGACGGTTGAGACGGGCGCCGAACGGGTGATCCGCATCGAGGACACGGTGAGTGTTCCAAGGGTCTACGCGATGTACCACGCGCCGCCCGTGCGCTCGCCTTCCTACGAAACCGGCGCCCTGCTCGCGTCCGTGCTGGCTGGCGGAAAGTCCTCGCGGCTCTACCAGGAGCTGGTCTACGATCGGCGCGTTGCTGCGGACGTCCACGCGCACGTCTGGCCACTGGAGAGCGTGGGGATGCTGTGGGTCGTGGCCACGGCGCGCCCCGGGGTGAGCGCCTCGTCGCTCCAGGAGGCCGTGGACGAGACCCTGCTCGGGCTCGTGCCCGAGGGCCCGAGCGAGGCCGAGGTCGCCGGCGCCCGCAACCGGGCCCAGCGCCAGCTCCTTCTGCGCGTGGAGAGCGTCGGGGGGAGAGCGGACGCCTTGGCGCACGCCGCCGTTCTCAAGGGAGATCCGGCGCTCGTGAACTCGGCGCCGGGCCGCTACGCGTCGGTGTCGGCGGCCGATGTGGACGATCTCGGCGCCGAGCTGCTTCGGCCTGAACGGCGGACCGTCGTGCATGTGGTACCTGGCGAGTCCGGTGCGACGGCCGCGGCCGAGCCGGAGTCGCCGCGGTGAGCCTCGATCGCACACGCGCGCCGGATTCGGGATCGCCGCGGGATCTGGTGATTCCCTCTCCGCGCCGGGTACGGCTGGACAACGGGGTGCGCGTGGCGTGGGTGCGGCGCGACCATTTGCCCGAGGCAGCTCTCAGCCTGGTCCTGCCGGCTGGAGCCGACGCTCACCCGACCGAGTCCGCGGGACTCGCCTCGCTGGTGGCCAAAGTGCTTCCCGAGGGCGCCGCGGGCCGCACGGCGCGGGAAATGGCCATCTGGGTGGATGGACTGGGCGCGCATCTCGGTGTGGCGGTGGGCTACGACGCCATGATCGTCCGCCTGCACACTCTGTCCGAACATCTGGAGGCCGGCCTCGATCTCCTGGCCGCCGTGGCGCTCGAGCCGGCGTTCCTCGATGAGGAGGTCGAGCGCTGCCGTGCGGAGCGCCTGGACGCGATCCGGAGGTACCGCGACGAGCCGGCCGAGGTTGCCGCCGACGTGCTTGCCGAGCTCCTGTATGCCGACCACCCGTACGGACGTCTGACGCGCGGCCGCCTCGATTCGGTATCCCGCATCGATCGTGACGATCTCGTTGCATTTCACGAGAACAGGTTCAGCTCCGAGGGGGCGCTGCTGGTCGGATGTGGCGATCTGCCAGCCAACTTCGAGGATCTGGTGTCAAGTCGGTTCGGGGGCTGGTCCGGCCCTCAGGCGGATTCGCGGCCACCGGCAGCCGTCACCGCCGCGAAAAGCCCGGGCATCGTTCTGGTGGACCGGCCGGGAAGCGGCCAGTCGGAGATTCGGATCGGCGGAATCGGTCTTCGGCGCGGTGACCAGGAGGAGATCGCCGCCCGGGTGACCAACGCCATCCTGGGGGGCCTGTTCAACTCGCGCCTCAACATGAACCTGCGGGAGGACAAGGGCTGGACGTATGGAGCGAGGTCCGGCCTGTCCCTCCGCCGCTCTCCGGGTCCCGTCACCCTCCGCGCTGCGGTCGAGACCGCCGTGACCGCCGATGCCGTCCGCGAAATGATGGGTGAAATCGAGGGTCTGAGGTCGGCTTCCCCCTCAGAAGCCGAGATGGAAACGGCCCGCGGAGCGCTCACCCGTTCCTTGCCGCTCCGTTTCCAGACGAACGGACAGATCGCCGGCACCCTGGTCGAACAGGCGGTGTACGG
>JAMJQR010000011.1 GCA_023554335.1 Candidatus Benthicola marisminoris | reverse complement strand
ACCGCTGGTGACGGGGAACTGGGTGAGCTTCGACATCCCGCTGGCGGACTTCACGGGCCTGGCCGCGAGAGCGAGCATCGCGCAGCTGGTCCTGTCGGGCGGCCCGAACACCGTGTACGTGGACAACGTCTACTTCTATCGATAAACCGCGCGCGTGAGCCGGGAGCTTAACCTATGGGTCTGAGGCCGGGCTCATTGCTCAAGGTGGGTGCGCGACAGGCGTCCGAGGGCGGCTCCAGTCCGCTCTCGGACCTGCTGCTCCGGCTGATCTGGAAGGAGCGGCGGGTGTCGCGAGCGGACCTCGCCCGGCGCGCCGACATCTCTCGCTCGACCGTCTCCGATCTCATCAAGCCCCTTCTGCGCACCGGCCTCGTGGCCGAAGTGGGCGCCGGTCAGTCGCGTGGCGGGAGGCGGCCGATCGTGCTGGAGTTCCAGGACGAAGCGTTCGGCATCCTGGGCGTGGACATCGGCGCGGCACACGTCGCGGTGGCGTTGGCGGATCTTCGAGGGCAGGTGCTGGCGTGGAAGCACGCCCAGCACGAGGTCCGCAGCGATCCCGAAGGAACGAGACGAGTGATCGCCGAACTGAGCGACGGGTGCCTGGCCCAGTGGGGTGGGGGCACCGGACGCCTCGTTGGCGTCGGAATCGCCGTCCCGAGCCCGGTCAATCCGGCTCAGCCCCGCATACTGTCGGAAGTCGCGCTCCCGGCCTGGCGCGGGCACGACTGGCTCGATGACCTGCAGGTCAGGTACGGCGTGCCCGTGCTCGTGGACAACGACGCCAACCTCGGTGCCCTGGCCGAGCGCTGGTGGGGCGCCGGCCTCGGGGTCGACGACTTCGTATACATCAAGGTGGCGACCGGGATCGGCGCCGGACAGATCGTCGGCGGAGAGATCTACCGGGGCGCCACGGGCATCGCGGGCGAGGTCGGCCACCTGGTCATCGACCCCCTCGGTCCGAAGTGCCCCTGCGGCCTCGCTGGATGCCTCACCACACTCGTGGGCAGTCGGGCCCTCATCGAGCGCGCCGCCGCGCTGGCCGAGAAGCATCCGAAGAGCGCGCTGGGCGGATCGGATCCGACCGTCGAACGCATCGCCGATGCGGCGGTGGCGGGCGACCCGCTCGCGCGCCAGGTCGTGCATGAGGCGGCGGAGCACCTGGGGATCGCGCTCGCCGGCATCGTCAGCATGCTGAATCCGGCGATGGTGATCGTGGGTGGCGGACTGACGCGAGTGGGCGAACTGCTGCTGGACCCGCTCCGCGACGTGATCGGGCGGCGCAGTTCGATCACATCCGTCGCGGGAACCCAGGTCCGTGCCAGCGACCTCGGCGAGCGCGCGACAGCCCTGGGCGCCGCGACCATCGTGCTGCAGGCGGCCCTTGACGACCCGCGGCTCTTTCCGAAACCACAAGGCGTGAGGTCCCAATGACGCCGGTTCCCAGCCGGCCTGGTCTCGCGATCACACTCGCGTGGGCCGCTCTCGTCCTCGCCGGGTGCGGAAGCGATTCGCCGTCTGGTCCGGAGGCTGGAAACTGGAGTCTCGTATGGCAGGACGAATTCGAAGGGCCCGCCGGACAGCTCCCGGATGCGGCGAAATGGCAGTTCGACGTCGGCACGGACTGGGGAAACGCGCAGCTTGAGTACGACACGGATCGTCCCGAGAACGTCTCCCTGGACGGGGCAGGCCACCTGGCCATCACGGTCCGAGAAGAGCCGTACCTGGGCCAGGACTACACGTCGGGACGGATCAAGACGAAAGACCTGTTCGAGAGGAACGGCGGGCGGTTCGAGGCTCGTATCCGTCTACCGCGGGGCCGGGGGATCTGGCCGGCATTCTGGCTGCTGGGCGCCGACATCGATGAGGTGGGGTGGCCCACCTGTGGCGAGATCGACGTGATGGAGTACAAGGGCCAGGAGCGCAGCGTCGTTCACGGCAGCCTCCACGGACCGGGCTACTCGGCCGGCGACGCCATCACGCGGCGCTTCTACCTGGCGGACTCGACCTTCGACGCAGACTTCCACGTGTTCACGGTGGAATGGCGCGGGAACTCGATCGATTGGTACGTGGATGGCGAGCTCTTCCAGACCGTCACGCCAGGCGGCGTGTCCGGCGAGTGGGTCTTCGATCATCCATTCTTCATTCTGCTCAACGTCGCGGTAGGCGGAGGATTCGTAGGACCGCCTGACGCGACCACCACGTTTCCGCAGACCATGCTCGTGGACTGGGTACGGGTATACGAGCAGACTTCCTGAGCCACTCCACGCACCACGAGACGGCCATCAGCCGGACAGCGTCAGACCGAATCCGCGGGGAAACACCGTATCGCCCGGGCTTCCGGGCCACGAGAAGGCCAGCTTGCCCTGGAAGTCGTGATCTCCGAAGAGGACGTCGGCGACTCCCGCGCCCTCGGAGCCGGGCAGCCAGGCGGCGACGAAGGCGGCCGCCGACTCGAGCTCCCGGTTGACGACCAGCGGCCTGCCCGAGACCAGGACCGCCACTACCGGTATGCCTTCGGCCGCGATCGTCCGGATGGTCGCCAGGTCTTCCGGATGCAGCTCGGCCAGCTCGAGAGTGCTGCCGTAGGGCTCCAGGTTGGCGGTCTCGAGCACGATCTGAGATCCGGGCGCCACTGCGGTCGCGCCCGCCGACCGTATGTCGCCCATGCCCTCGGCGTAGGGTCTTTCCCCTATTACCACGATGGCGGCGTCGAAGTCTCCCGCACCCGCTTCGGCGCCGTCGACGCTCAGGACGGCACCCGGTGACGCCTCGCGGATTCCCTCCCAGATCGAGGTTCCGCCTTCGATCTGCGCGTTTCCCGTCGTACCCTGCCAGGCCACGGTGAAGCCGCCGCACTGATGCCCCCGGTCATCGGCGTTCTTGCCCGCGACCAGGATGCGCGCCGCCCGATCGAGCGGCAGAACTCCACCCTCGTTCTTGAGCAGCACGAGCGACTTCCGCACGGCTTCCCGGGCCACGTCCCGGTGCTCCCTTGAGCCGAACCCGGGGTCGTTCGACCAGGGCCTTTCGGCCGGCCGCGGCCGGTCGAACAGGCCGTAGGCGAACTTGACGGCCAGGATTCGGCGCACCGCGTCGTCGATTCGTTCCATCGGGACGGCGCCCCGCTGCACGTGCGACTTCAGGTGGCCGATGAACTCCTTCCACTTGTCGGGCACCATGAACATGTCGACGCCGGCGTTCACGGCGAGCTCCACGGCCGTGGCGTAGTCGGGGTCCAGCTGGTCCGTGCCGTCCCAGTCCGACACCACGAACCCCCGGAAACCCAGCTCTCCTTTGAGCACGTCGGTGAGCAGCACCCTGTGTCCGTGGCACTTCTTCCCGTTCCAGCTGCTGAGAGAGGCCATCACCGTGAGCACGCCTTCGGCGATGGCATCCCGGTAGGGCGCGATGTGGGTCCGCTCCAGCTCCTCCCGCGACACGTTCGCGTCGCCCTGGTCGATTCCGGCGAAGGTGCCTCCATCTCCCACCCAGTGCTTGGCGCACGCCACGACATCGGCCTCGTCGGGGGCGTCCTGCAGCCCGGCCACGAACCGCGCCGCGTAGGCGCCGACGATCCCGGGGTCCTCGGAGTAACTCTCGTAGGTCCGGCCCCAGCGGACGTCGCGGGCCACGGCGAGGGTGGGCGCGAAGGTCCATTCCACACCGGTCGCGAGTATCTCCCGGGCCGTGACCTGCGCGATCCGCTCCAGCAGATCCGGATCACGGGCCGCTCCGAGTCCGATGTTGTGGGGAAAGACCGTGGCCCCGCGGACGTTCGTGTTTCCGTGGATCGCGTCGACCCCGTACAGCAACGGAATCGGCAGGCGATCGTCCTCCTCGGCCATCGAGGCGGCCCAATAGGCGTCGTTCATGGCCACCCAGTCCGCCGGGAGGTTGTCTCCCGGGCAGGAGCCGCCGCCGCTTAGCACCGAGCCCAGATGATAGTCCCGCACGTCCTCCGGACTCACGAACGCGCGCTCGCCCTGGGTCATCTGTCCGATCTTCTGATCCAGGTTCATGCGAGCAAGCAGCGAGTCGACCTCCTGCTGTATTTCGGGTGCGTCCAAACGTGCCGTCATGGTTTCGGTCATTCCTCAGAGGGGTGGCTGATTTCGAACTCGGTTCCAAGGTGGGCCTGCGAGCTGCCGCCGATCCAGACGTGGAAGCGGCCCGGCTCCGTCCGGCGGCGCATGTCTCTGCCATGGAAAGCCAGGTCATCGGTGTGCAGCTCGAAACTGAGAGTCCGGGTCTCGCCCGGCGCAAGACGGATTCTCTGAAAGCCCTTCAGCTCGCGCACGGGCCGGGTGACACTCGCCACCGGGTCCCGGACGTACAGCTGCGCCACTTCTTCGGCCTCGCGCCCGCCTGCGTTCGTAACATCCACGTCGACCGCAAGCGTCTCTCCCACCGACACGACCTCGCGGCTCGTCCGGATGTCAGAGTACTCGAATTCCGTGTAGGTCAGCCCGTGCCCAAACGGGAAGAGGGGCGTGTGTCCCGCGTCGAGATGGAAGGAGCTGCCGCCCGCCGAGTGGTGATCGGCGCCTCGCGGAATCTCGTCGATGTGGACGACGTTCTCTGGAGTGGCGGGCTTTCCGGTGTTCTTGTGCGCATAATAGATCGGGATCTGCCCCGTGACGCGTGGGAAGGTCACCGGGAGCTTGCCTGATGGCGACTGCTCCCCGAACAGGAGGTCGGCGATCGCCGGCCCGGCCATGCTGCCCGGATGCCAGGCGTACAGGATCGCGTCCACCTGGTCGACCACGCTCTCCAGGGCTAGCGGCCGCCCCGCCATCACCACGAGCACCAGCGGCTTCCCGATCGCATGCAGCTCGGCGATCAGCTCCTCCTGAACGCCGGGCAACCGGATGTCGGCCCTGCAATGGGCCTCGCCGGACAGGATCGCCTCCTCGCCGAGGAAGAGAACGGTTGCATCCGAACCGCGAACCGCGTCCACCGCCTCGGCAAACCCTTCCGTGCTCCAGCTTCTCGTCATCTCCATTCCGCGGACGTACCGCAGTTCCACGGAGCCTCCGAGGAGTTCTCGCAGTGCCTGCAGGGGGGTGACGCTGAGCTGCGGGTCCCCATCGAAGACCCAGGTGCCGAGCTGCTCGGCGGGTTCGTCGGCCAGCGGGCCGATGACGGCCAGGCTCTCCAGCTCGTGCGTGGAGAGCGGCAGGACGCCGTCCCGGTTCACGAGCAGCACGGCGCTCTGCACCGCGGTCGTGCGCGCGGCATCCAGATGCTCAGGATCTCCCGGCACGGGAAAGACCCCGGGGTCCGTGTGCCACCGGTCGCTCAGGCCGAGACGGAGCTTGATCCTGAGAACGTTGGCGGCCATCGCGTCGAGCCTGTGAGGCGAGATCCTCTCCTCCGCGACGAGCGTCGCCAGGTGCTCCCTGTACGTGCCGCTCGCCATCTCCATATCCAGGCCCGCGATCGCGGCCTCGTATGCCGACTCACGGTCATCGGCGGTCAGGCCGTGCACGGCCAGCTGCGGAACGGAGTCCCAGTCGCTGACCACGAAACCGTCGAAACCCCATTCCTCACGAAGGATCTGCTCGAGAAGGAGGGCGTTGGCGGTTGCAGGCACGCCGTTCAAGTCGCTGAACGACGTCATCAGGCTCGCCACGCCCGCATCCACCGCGGCCCGGAACGGAGGCAGATGGACGTTCCGCAGCTCGATCTCGGGGATATCGGTCGTGTTGTAGTCGCGTCCGCTCTCGCTGGCCCCGTATCCGGCGAAGTGCTTGACGCAGGCGGCGATGCCGTGGCCCTCCGAGAGGGCGCCCTCTTGAAAGCCGCGGACCATGGCCACCGCCAGAACACTGGCGAGATGCGGATCCTCTCCCAGCGTCTCGGCGATTCGTCCCCAGCGTGGGTCGCGCCCGATGTCGATCATCGGTGCGAACGTCCAGTTGACGCCCGCCGCCGCGGCCTCGAGAGCCGCGAGCCGAGCACCCCTCTCGATCAGGTCCGGGTTCCAGGTGGCCGCCTGGCCGACTGGGATCGGAAATACGGTTTTGAAGCCGTGGATCACGTCCCGGCCGATGAGCAGCGGGATCCCGAGACGACTCTCCTCGACCGCCACGCGCTGGAGCTCGTTGACCGTCCCGAGGTCGACCTCGTTCAGCACGGCCCCGACATGCCCCCCGGCGATGTCCCAGCGCAGCGAGTCGGGGACGTGCCCGCCCGCGCCGTTGACCAGACACAGCTGCCCGATCTTCTCCTCAGGAGTCATGCGCTCGAGGAGCTCGCGGACCCGTTCCTCCAGGAGGTCCTCAGGATCCGGGTCCCAGATCATGGCAGCGTTCGCTTGGGTCAATTGCGTGCCGGTAGAACGTTATGGGTGGTCATCTTCGACGGTCCGGGATGAAGAGTCGCCCCACCGACTCCGCGCCGGTGGGGCGACCGGAAGCCGCTCAGCAAGATCTCACAGAGCGACGTGCAGATACGTGCGGATCTCCCACTCGCTTCCGCTGTCGAATCCCGCGGCCGTGGGCTCGCACTGGGGATTCCCCGCCGCGTCGTCAACTCGGACCGGGCAATAGCGGTTGGAGAACTCATCGAGCGAGCGCCATGTGGCTCGCACGCCGAGACGCGTCTGCGGCCACCCGAACCAGCGCGGCTTGCCGAGCGTGTAGGACAGATCCCCCATCAGGTGGACCGGGAACGTGAGGTTGCCGTCCCGGTGGTAGTCGTACGGTCCCCAGTCACCGAAGCGGGCGAACATGGCGAACGCCGTCCTCGACCACGTGATGCGGCCGTCGATGCCGTACCGGTGGATGAGCCTCTGATCGTCGCCATTCGGCTCGCCCGTACCGGCGAAGATCGTGGCCGCCGCCCGAACTTCGGGTGCCAGGCGGGACACCAGCCGCGCTCTCACCTCCCACAGCTCACGCGGCGGCGTGGCGCCCGGGAAGGCGAAGAAGGTGCCATCGGCCGTAGTTCCGATGGCCGCGTCCATGGTGGTCGGGAAGTCCTTCACGATGAGGCCCAGGCTCCAGGCGAGCTTGGCATCTTCGCGAATGTCGTTGTCCCACGCCCAGAACCACGTGGCGGGCGTCGGATCGTGCGTGATGAGAAGCTCGCCCGCCACCGTCTCACGGCTGATTCTCACCGCGAAAGGATCGTCGATGATGTTGCGGGGACGGCCCGGTGCCGCGACGTCGCCGGGGATCGGGCCGACCAGCGGCTTCTGCCACATGAAATTCGGCCCGATCTGGTACTTGCCGACGTTGACGGCGAAGCCCGTCGTGATCTGGTTTCCGTTGCCGGCGCCGTGGTCCTTGAGCGCCCAACCCGTGAAGGTCGTCGTCTCGTCGGGACCGCCGTCCGCCACGATGCCCGCGTAGGAATACTGTCCGTACCAGTTCCAACGGCCCTTCTGCCACGTCAGCTTGGCCTTGCCGCCGAACGTGTCGCCCACCTTGACGCTGTCGAGCAGCACCTCAGGGCTGTCTCCCTCGCCGAGAACCTGGAACTCCTGGTCGAGCTTGGTCGAACCCGACCACAGCCCGCCGAGCTGGAGCTCGGCGGCGCCGAAGTCCTTCGTAATCGCCACCGCGGCCCTGCGCGTCTTCGGTAGCGGCACGGCGATGGAGGTCACGACATTTGTCTGCTGCGCGAATTCCTCCTGGTACAACGCGCTGAAGCCGATGGACCCGAACTGCCTGTTGTACATCCCGATGATGGCCGGGTTGGCGCCCCACCATAGCTGCGGGCCGAACGCGACCCTCAGTCCTTCGAGACCCTTCTTGAAGTCGATCTGGGCCCCGACCGGCGCCACGCCGTTGTAGATGTCGATGTTCTCGCCGTAGTACGCGTTCCGGTAGACCCCGAAGAAGTCCCCGTCGTAGCCCCAGTGCCCGTGGCCCGTGCGGTAGAACCCCTGAAGCGCGAACCAGCTCTCATCCCACGCGACGCTGCCGGTGTATACCTTCACCCGCTCGAGAGACTGGAGCTCGAGAGGCTCACCGTCGACCACGATCGTCTGACGCCGACCCCGGTTCTCGTAGAAGATCTCGTCGATCTGGTTGACGCCGACGTTGCCGAGGACGTTGACCGCGAGCCTTCCGGTCAGATTCTGCGCTGGCTGGACCTCGGCCTCCACGAAGAAGGACTGCTGGTTGTCGAAGCCCAGGAAGGCCGGCAGCTCCGCCTGAGGAGCCTCGTCGGACGGGGTGCTGATGTTGCTCCCGCCGGTGTTGTAGGTCTCGAACTCCATCCGGAGATTCGAGATGCGGACCTTCTTCAGAACCTCCGTGACTCGCTGCGCGTCGTCGGCGCGGGCCTGAAGCGTCGCGGTCGCCGGCTGGATGGCCGCGAAGTGCGCGGCGATGGTCTCGAGGTCAACTCCAGGACCGTATGGATCCAGCGTGTACGCTTCCTGAAGCGCGTAGAAAGCGGCGCGCGGATACAGATTGAAGAGGCCGCGGGCGTCCGTCGGGCCCTTCGCGCACACGCCCCACCACTCCTCGTTCATGTTGTTGCCGCCAGGGACGAAGTCCTCCGGGTAGGCGTCGTTGGCCCAGGACGCATTGGTGTCATGCACATCGAGGAACTCATCCTGCCGGAACTTCCACCAGCCGTCGCTCCATTGGAACGTGAGCCCGCCGAGGGAGTTTCCGACCAGGCCCTTGCCGCTCGAGTTCGCGTAGAGCTCCTGCCACTGAGCGATCAGGTAGCGCGCCTGCGTGAACTGGTCCTCGCGCATCTCCTTCGCGTTCCACGCATCCGCGCCGAACTCGGTGAGCATGATCGGAATGCCTAGCTTCTCCTCCACCTCCTCGAACATGTCCCCGAACGAGATGCCCCGGTACACGTTGGTCCCGAACACATCCAGCCCCCGGGTCTCCTCCGCGATGAGGTCGATGTACTGGAGATCGCCATTCGCCATGGCGACCGGGCGACTGGTATCGATCTGCTTGATGGCCTGGACCACGTCACCGAAGAGCGAATACAGGTAACGGGCTCGCGCCGCGTCGCGCTCACCAACCGGAAGGTCCTCGGTCTCCGCGGACGACCACGTCAGGCCGTAGTTGTTCTCGTTGCCGAGGAGCCACATCAGGAGCCCGGGCGTGTCCCGGTGTTCTTGCACCATGGCCACGACTTCGGCGATCAGCACCTCCCGGGTCCGCTGGTCGGAGTAGTCGGTAGACGCGATCCACGTGCCGTCCACGTTGACTCCGTATCGACCGACGGCGTGATTGAGAATGGTCCAGATACCGTAGCGCTCGTAGATGTACTGCACCCAGCGGGGAGGCACGCCGACGTATTGCCGGATCGCGTTCACCCCCATGCTCTTGAGCAGCGACATCTCCCGATCCAGCGCCGCCATGATGAAGTCGTCGGACTGGGACCAGAACGTATAGTTGTAGTTCTCGCCGATCGGGAAGTAGTCCCAGTTCATTCCGAGGACCATGAAGTCCCGGCCGTCGACCTGGAGGGTCCAGCCGGTCTCGTCCTCGACCAGGCGGATTTCCGGGTTCTGGGCCGACGCCCATGACGGTGCGACGAGCAGCAGCACTGCCACGAGCACGGCGAGTCGGCGTACCATCGGTCCGAGGGACTGGATTCGGTTCGAGCTCATCAGAGCCTCCTCAAGCGGAACTTCTGCGGACCGCACCCGAACGGCCGGACAGCCGCTGCCTCGGGGTTCCGCGGCGTGGTTTCTCGAAGGACCTGGGATATGCGGGATACAAGCGGCCGGAGCGCGGCCGTGAGATGTGCCGGAGTCTCGATTCGGGCGGGCAGGTCGGGGCAGGTTTCCCTGACGACCGGCCAGGCCCAGGTAGCGCTTCTCGCTGACAGTTGTCCGCACCTCGTTGAAGTTGGCGCGCATCGGTCTGTCCGCCTGCCGAAGACGCTCCGCCGCCAGGACGAGAGGTCTTTGTTCGGGCTCCGAACAAAGTGCCGCGAGCGTGCTCTGATGTCAAGTGGACGAGATGTGCGAATCAGGCGCACGTTCCGCCACACTTTGCAGGATCCACCCTCTCGGACGCTCACCCGCCCGGCAGCATAGGAATGGTCTCTGCCCGGGCACCTAAAGTCTTGAAGGGTCAACCAGTTGTCTGTGCTGAGTACAGACACGGGCGGGTCAATATCACGCTATGGGCATGGATCTTGTCTTTAAGACGCCCTTGTAGATGAATCGCCCCACTCGCACGGGAAGGTAGAGAA
>JAMJQR010000085.1 GCA_023554335.1 Candidatus Benthicola marisminoris | reverse complement strand
CCCCTGCGGTCTGCGGCCGCTCATTGGGATCCTTGGCGAGGCAGGACAGGATCACCTCGTCGAGATCTTCCGGGATATCCAGCTCCGTACGACGGGAGGGAGGCAGCGGTTCCTCCTGCACGTGCTTCAGCAGGATGGCGACGGGAGTGTCCGCTGCGAAGACCGGCTGTCCGGTCAGAAGCCAGTACGCGACGCAGCCTACGGCGTAAAGATCGGCCCGCCCGTCCATGTCCTTCCCGCCCAGCGCCATCTCGGGCGCCATGAAGGCTGGGGTGCCGGCCACCGAGCCCTCCTGGGTGAGGGCGGTCGCGCCACCCGCGCTCTCGCCCGCGGACTTCACGAGCCCGAAATCCAGCACCTTCACGAAGTCGAGGTCCGGGCCCAGCCGGCACGTGAAGATGTTCGCAGGCTTCACGTCCCGGTGGATCATGCCGCGGTCGTGCGCTTCGCCGAGCGAGTGGCATACGCCGCGCAGCAGGTGGACGACGCGCGGAGCCGGCAGGGGGCCATAGCGCTCGACGAGGGTGGCGAGGTCGAGCCCGTCCAGCATCTCCATCACGTAGTAGAACGCGCCCTCTTCCGTGATTCCGAAGTCGTACAGATTCACGGTATGGGTGGAGGCTAGCGACGCAGTCGCCTGGGCCTCGCGCTTGAAGCGCTCCTCCACCACGCTGGCTCCCGCCTCCTGCGCCCCGAGAGCCTCCGGCCGGATGAGCTTGATCGCCGCCGGACGGGCCAGCATCTGGTGCTCGGCGACCCACACGTCTCCCATCCCGCCGCGTCCCAGCAGCTCGGTGAGCCGGTAGCTCCCCACCTCCTGGGCCTTCGCCAGTCTCCTCCCGTACCGGTATACGCCCCGCGAGATGACGATGGCGATGGCCGCGCACAGGTACGTGCTGAAGAAGTAGTACCAGAACAGATCGGCTACCGGTACGTCGGGGGCCGTGGCGCCAAACGCCTTGGACATCGTGAGGACGAAGACGCCCGCCGATGCCGCGCCGATGGAGGCGAGTACCGTCTTTCCGGGGGTCGTCGGCACGATGAGCGGAAACAGCAGGATCCACACGCATTCCCACGGGATTCCCACCCAGCCGGCCCGTGTCCGCAGCTCCTCGTACCAGCTGGCGAACTGTCCCACCTCCGGCCAGCTGCCCCACACGTTGGCCCATGCGATCCCGATGGCGCCAACCACCTCGAACACGAGACCGATGTCGAGCAGGCGCTCCGGCCGGATCCTGCCGTACCGGGACAGCAGGTAGATTCCCAGGCCCATGGCGATCGAGGCCGCTGCGACCGGAGTCGCCGGGTGTTCCAGAAGCTGACTCCGGTGCACTGGATCGGTGAGCGCGGCCGCGAAGTACGCCATGAAGTACGTGCCGGCGTAGATGAGGGCGGCCCAGCCCAGCCGCCTCGAGGCCCGCTGCAGGAGGTCCGGCGGCAGGCCCGTCGGCGTGAAATCGGCGTACTGAAGCCGCTGCGGTCCGGGAGTGGAGCCGAGGGTCACCGGTATCTCTGCGCCACCCGGGCCACTCGTTCACCGAGGGCCCGGCCGCGGGCCAGTTCCGCCTCGTCCATGCCGGGACTGTCCTTGCCCGTCGTGGCAGTGGCCCCGAAGCCGCCGAACCGGAACCCGTCCTCCTCGTAGTGCGGGCCGGCCACGATCATCCCGTTATTCAGCATGGCCGTGAGGACGGCCAGGACGGCGAGCTCCTTTCCGCCGCCGTCGCTGCCTCCGGTGGCGAACGCACCGCCCACCTTGTCACCCATGAAGGGCCGCTGACCATCGATGAACTGCTTCACGGGCGTGGCCACCGAGCCCCAGAAGGTCGGCGTTCCAATGAGCAGCGCGTCGCAGGCTTCGAGGTCGGCGTTGCCGGCCTCCTGGACGGTCTTCAGGACCACCTGCGCTCCGGGCACGGCGCGGGCCCCCTCGGCGACGGCCTCTGCCAGGGCCCGGGTATGGCCGGTGTCGGAATGATAGATGACCAGCACCCGCACCGTATCGCTCGACTCAGCGGGCGACGCCGAGATCGGGCCGGCCCAGGCGACGCACGACGCCAGCACCCCGAGCCCGACCGTCAGGGTCTTTCGCATCAGTACCTCCAGCTCGTGAGATCCGCTCCGGGGGGAGCCGCCTCCTCGATCCTCTCGAGGATGCGCGGCAGGTACATCGTGTTGTAGCGCAGGCGCGAGATGGCGTTCGAGTTCTCGTGGTCGCCGTTCCAGCAGTGCTCGAAACGGTCGCCGTAGTCCACCACGCCGTCGTAGTACGGATCGGTCGTGCTCTCGAGAAACTCCTCCATCAGGTACGCCGCGTTGTTGAGGTAGTAGTTGTCCATGTCCCCGGCATAGATGTGGATCTTACCGACGAGGTCGGGACCGATCTCCGCCCAGTCCCTCTCCAGTATGTGCCGGAGGTCGTAGTTCTCCCGCCAGTACTCGGCGACGGAATGGTCGATCTCGCCCGTGCGCTTGTCCCACAGGCGTTTCGGGTAGCCGTCCTCATCCATCGGCGAGTACGTCGCCTCCCAAATGTCCCACTGACCGCCGGAACGCCCCCGGGTCCCGCGCACCAGCTCCGCGTGGTTCTCGTTTCGAACCGTGTAGCTGACCTGCCCCAGCCAGTCGCGGTGCGCCGGTCGCTCGATGCGGCCGAACGGCCCGATGTCGAAGTAGGCGTTCTCGTCCTCGTAGATGTTCACCAGCTCGTAGGCTCGGAAGTCGATCGGGTCGGGGCAGGCCGCGAACGCGCCGTTGTATTCCGTGGGATACAGCACCTGCACGGCGAGCGCCTCCCAGCCTCCGGTCGAGCCCCCGTACGTGAAGCGGGCCCAGCCTTCACCGAGACCTCGGAACTCGCGCTCGATGTAGGGGATCAGCTCGTACGTCAGCGCGTCGCCCCATGGGCCCTGGCTGGCGGAGTTCACCGCGTACGAATCGTCGTAGTACGGGGTCGGGTGCTGGATCTCGATCACCAGGAAGCGGGGAAATTCGGGTGAGGTCCACTTCTGGTACAGGTCGTACGCCTCCTGCTGCTGGATCCGGTTGTAGCACTCCAGGCTGAAGCGCTCCGAGTACTCGCACTCGAGATCAGGGTCCGGCGGCTCGGTGCGGAAGCCGCCGAAGTCGTACGGGAAGTGCCCGTGAAACACCATCAGCGGGTAGCGCGCCTCCGGGTGATCGTCGAAACCCTCGGGCACGAGCACGTGCGCTCCGAGGTACATGTCCCGCCCCCAGAACTCCGACAGCAGGTCGCTGCGCATGCGGATGTGACGGATGTACTTCGTGTCCACGGGCGGCTCGATCTCACGCATCACCTGGTCGAGCACGATCTCGATGGTCTCGGCGCGCGCCGGATCGACGCGTACCGTCTTGGGGGCCGAGTACAGGTTGCCCGGTTTCCGATTCCACTGCTGCCCCTCGCCCCGGTCCGGCGGGAGGCTGACCGTGTGGCCGGTGGCCAGGTTCCAGGTCTCGTACACGTTGAGGACCGCCTGAACCGTGTAGTCGCCCGCCGGCAGGTCGGCCAGGGCCTCGACGGGGTGCCCGAAGGTCGAGCCGTCGATCACCGCGGACTCTCCGGGCTCCCAGTCCTCCACGTTCACGCCGAAGCCCTGCGCGCTTCGCGCCGGCTGCGAGCGGAGCTGGAAACGCGGCTCGGTCTCGCCATCGGCGGCGATGAGGAGAACCACGCGGCCATCCAGCGGGCCCTCGCGGGCGGATGCGTCATACTGAATGGAAAAGGCCAGCGGACTCGTCGCGCGATCACCGCCGTCCGTGGGAGCGCATGCGACGATGAGGCTGGCCAGCAGGGTGAAAGACGCCGACAGACGAAGTGTCGGGACGCTCATGCCGTTACCTCTCTTTGATCTCGTTAGCCGGCGACTATGAAAGAACGGTCCAGTTCGGCCAGCGACTGAACTCCGTGTAGCTGCATCGCCAGCCGCAACTCGGCGCGAAGAATCTCCAGGACCTTTTCCACGCCTGCCTGTCCGAAGGCCGCCATGCCCCACAGGTAGGGCCGGCCGATACATATGGAGTCCGCCCCCAGGGCCAGCGCCTTCAGAATGTCCGTGCCGCGGCGAAATCCCCCGTCCACCAGGACCGGAACCCGCCCGTTCACGGCGGTCACGACTTCAGGGAGACTCTCGATGGAGCTCCTGCCGCTGGCTTCCGCTCTTCCGCCGTGATTCGACACGATGATGCCGTCCGCCCCGTACTGCACGCAGCGGAGCGCATCGTCACCGCGAACGACCCCTTTCACGAGGATGCGCATGTCCGTCTCGTCCCGGAGCCGAGAGATGAAATCCCAGGTCATCCACGGTGTGTCGAAGGGAACCCCCTGCATGTCGAGACCTTCGAACATGGGCTTTCGACTCAGCCAACCGGTCGGTCCCGCCTCGTGGCAGTTCGAGCAGTCGCGGGTATCCGCTTTCACCGACCGCTTCAAGGTCTCCCGGTTGCTGTCGACCGGCAGGTCCACGGTCAGCACGACCGCCGGACAACCTGCCCCCTCGGCCCGCCGCAGAAGGGCCCGGGTGACATCCCAGCTCGAAGTCGGATAGAGCTGATACCACGCGGGCCGGTGGCGCACCGCGTTGACGTCCTCGACGGAGGTCGTCGTGACCGTAGAGAGAATCTGGTGGTGGCCCTGAGCCGTGGAACCGCGCGCCGCAGCCATCTCCCCGTCGGGATGGAACGCCTTCTGACTTCCGGCCGGAGCCAGGACGATCGGGGTCTCCCAGCGCTCGCCCAGCATCTCGACGCTGGTGTCGACCGAGCTTACGTCCACCAGTCGTCGCGCCCGAAGGTCGAATTGCCGGAAGCCTTCCCGATTGGCGCGCAGCGTCTCGTCGCCGTCCACCCCCGTGGCCAGATACCCGTAGTGGGCCGGGGGAAGGGTCTGCCGGGCCACATCACGGAAGTCGAACACGTTGATCGCGTCTTCCGGACTTCCGATGAGGTCGGACAGCTCGCGGAGTGCCGTCTGCGAGTTCGGCGTTTCCGACTCGCCGGGAGTGCAAGCCGAGAAGCCCAGGAGGGGAAGAAGCGGACTCCCTGCGAGGAAACGCGCGAACGATCTGCGAGAAAGCGGCGCTGCCTGACTCAATTGGATCTCCCGGTTGTGTAGCCCGTCAGAAGAACTCCCCGAACAGCCGGTCGGTGGCCTCGTCCAGCTCGGCCGACGGATAGGCCTGTGTCCTCAGGACCTCCGCTTCCCGCGCGAAGGCCCGGAGATTCCGTCGGAAGCGCTCGAACCGCTCCGCGTCCACGTAGTCCAGTGCCGTCTCGTCGCCGATGAAGTTTGCGACGCTGCCCCAGCCGCGCGCCGATCGCCGCACGCCGGCGGCCAGTTCCGGCTCGTCCGCTTCTACGGCGTAGGCGTAGAGCAGCACGGCCAGCTGAATTCGGCCCACGTGCGCCTTCTGGCGGGCCATGGTCTCTCGGTGCGCCCGGATCTCGGCCACGTTGAACAGACTCGAGGCCGGCGGGAACAGGTTCGGAACGGCGTTCTCGACGAGCCACGCGATCTCTTGCTGGACCACGTCCACCAGCACCTGATTCACGGCCGCCGTGCCCCCCGGCGCCGGCAGGGTGACCAGCGAGGTCTCGCGTCCGCCGCCGTGATTGGTGACCAGGCCGCTTCCGGCGAAGGCGGCCAGGAGGCTGTCGTCGGGCGGCACGGGAACCATGAAGACGAAATCCCCGGTCGAGATGGTGTCCGCCGGATCCACGGCGGGTCTCACTTCTCCCCAGTGTCCGTATCGCTGACGCACCGGGACGAACACCGACAGGGCCCCGTTGAGCGAGTCGTAATAGGGATCGAAGATCCGGTCCTGCAGCCCGTCAGCCTCCACGACCTCCGCCAGCGCCTCCGCCTCCTCCCAGTCCAGCTCGCGGGGAAACCCCTGCCCCGCCGCCCACGCCGTCTCCACGGGCAGGGTCGGGATCGCGAACGGGTACAGCGTCGCCACGAGGACCAGTGCCCCCGTCAGCCAATGCTGCGCCTCTTCGCCCGTGAACCGCGAGATGAACCAGGCGAAGAACACGCCGGCGATCGCGGACGCCGCCACCGTGGACTGGAGGAAGAAGCGCAAGCCGTCCTGGAACAGCCAGGCCAGGGGCGCCGCGGCCCACAGAAGCAGGAAGAGCCCCTTCTCTCGGCGCCACAGCATCCACGCCAGCCACACCACGCCCGGCGCCGCCAGAACGTAGGTGAACATGGCGATCGATCCCGCGACGTGCCCACGCTGGCCGTTGTACCAGGCCAGGTGCCTGAGGAAGTGCAGGATGTAAGGCGACGTGAGAAGAACCGTTGCGCCGCCCGTGATCAGCAGGCCCTTCCACCGGCGCGTGGCCAGCCCGGCCAGCAGGATCCCGAGCGCGATCACCGGGGCACCGCCCAGGTGCACGTACGTGGTCAGGGTGCAGAAGAGAACGGCCCGGACGTATCGCTCCTCCAGGAAGTAGTAGATCGCCCACGCGGACAGGATGAAGATCCAGCCGGACGGGACGCCCACGAAGAACGAGGCCGCGGAGAACACGTTACCGGTCAGCAGGGCGGCGGCGAAGAGGGCGGCGCGATCGCCGCCGAACTTGCGGGCGAAGTAGACCGTCGTGTAGACGGCGGCCGCCCACTGGGTCACGGCCAGGACGGAGAACGCGTTCACGTAGGCCCAGCCGTCTCCGCCCGTGAGCCGGCCCAGGAATCCGACGGCGTAGTGCAGAGCGGGTCCCTGCAGGTTGGGGCGGCCCGTCGGAGCCCAGTTCAGACAGTCCCACCAGTACGCGCCGTTCTCGGCGTACTGCCGGGCCAGGGAAATGTGATATCCGAGGTCGTTGTCCGCGAAATAGTCGCGGAGCATGAGAAGGAGCAGGATCAGGTGGATCGCAACCACTACGACGAGGGCGCGACGGGCACCCCGTGAATCGCGTTCGGCCTCCGGTACCAGACTGACGCTCATGCCGCCTCGGACGATGATGGGCCGCGGTGGCCCCGTGTGGGGAATCTCATAATGTGCACTAACGTCCCGGTCCTCGCACCCCGCGCGACGCCCGTCGGTTTGACAGCGAGGCAACGAGCGGCGTCAATTGCCCGCCATGCCTAATCTCATCGAACGACTGACGAGGGTGCGCAAGGAAGAGGTGGGCGCCCTCACGTGGGCCCTCATCTACGGCTTCTGCATCTTCCTCGCTTACTACATCCTGCGACCCGTCCGGGACGAGATCAGCTCCGCCGACCGGGGCAACCTGCAGATCCTGTGGACGGTCGTGTTCCTCGTGATGCTCCTGGCGGTTCCCGCCTATTCGTGGGTGGTGGCGAGGTGGCCGCGAGGGAAGTTCGTTCCGTGGGTCAACCGCTTCTTCATTCTGAACCTGGTCGGGTTTTACGTTGCGCTGGTCTCGCTGCCTGTAGGCGCCCGTCCCTGGATCGACCGCGTGTTCTACGTGTGGGCCAGCGTGTTTGCCCTGTTCGTGGTCACCGTGTTCTGGGGCTTCATGGCCGACCTGTTCAAGAGCGAGCAGGGGAAGCGGCTGTTCGGTCCGATCGCGGTCGGCGGTTCCCTGGGTGCAATCATCGGCTCGGCCGTCACCGCGAGCCTGATCTCCGCCCTGCCGCCCTTCACCCTACTGCTCGTGGCCTGCGTGCCGCTGGAGGTCGCGGCTCGCGCGGCCCGGCAGCTGCACCGCCGCTCCGACCAGGCGGGCAGTACCCTGCAGCGGGAGGAGGCTCCGGTCTCGGGCACCGTGTGGAGCGGAATCAAAGTCGTGTTCAGCTCCCCGTACCTGAAGCGGATCGCGATCTTCATCTTCTTGATGACGTTCGCCTCTACGGTGCTCTACTTCCAGCAGGCGCATCTCATCTATGACGCGATCGAGGATCGGGCGGTCCGTACGGCGCTGTTCGCGAAGATGGACCTCGCGACCAACGTGATCACCCTCACCGGCCAGGGCTTCATCGTGGCGCACGTCATCCGGCGCATCGGGATGGGTTGGAGCCTGGCGCTCGTACCGATCCTCGCGGCCGTCGGCTTCGTGGCTCTCGGCCTCATGCCGACGCTCGCCGTCCTGGTGGTCGTTCAGGTGCTGTATCGATCGCTGCGCTATGCCGTGGCCAAGCCGACCCGTGAAGTGCTGTTCACCGTGGTCGACCGCGAAGAGAAGTACAAGTCGAAGGCGTTCATCGATGCCGCCGTGTACCGCGGCGGCGATCTGATCAACGGGTGGATCTACGCGGGCCTGGCGGCCCTCGGCCTGACCGTTGGCGCGATCGCGCTCGTAGCGGCTCCGGTCGCCCTGCTGTGGGCGCTGACCGGGTTCGACCTGGGACGCCGGCAGGAGAAGATCGCCTCGGAACAAAGGAGCCAAGGATGAAATTCACACGCCGTCAGATGGTGAAGCTGGGCGCCGCCGCCGGGGCGGCGGCCGCGATCGACCCGGGCGCCCTCATGGGCCGCGGAATCCTCTCGGGCCGCTCGGCCGGACCGCGCACGCGTCCGATCCCATCGACCGGCGAGGAGATCCCGGTGGTCGGCATCGGCACGGCTCGCCGGTACGACGTCGGGACGTCGGCAGCCGAGCGGGACCCGCTGCGCGAGACGCTGGCCGTGTTCCACGAGCTCGGCGGCACGGTCGTCGACACGGCACCCATGTACGGAAACGCGGAGACCGTGGTCGGCGACCTCGTGGAGGAGCTCGCAATCCGCGACGAGCTGTTCTTCGCCACCAAGGTGAGGAAGGAAGGTCGTGACGAGGGCCTGGCCGAGATCGGCCGCTCGTTCGATCGCCTGCGGACAGACAAGTTCGAGCTTCTCCAGGTCCACAACCTGGTGGACACCGAGACGCAGCTCCGCACGCTCCGCGAGATGAAGGACGAGGGCCGGATCCGGTACATCGGGATCACTACCTCGTCGGCAAGGCAGTACGAGGAGTTCGCCGCCGTGATGCGGAGCGAGACGCTGGACTTCATCCAGGTCAACTACTCTCTGGCCGCGCGCGGCTCGGCCGAGGAGATCCTGCCCCTGGCCGCCGACCGGGGCATGGCCGTACTCGCCAACGTGCCGTACGGACGCGGACGGCTGTTCAGCGCGGTGGGCGATCGTCCCCTGCCCGACTGGGCGGCCGAGTTCGACTGTGAGAGCTGGGGACACTTCTTCCTCAAGTACATCCTCGGTCACCCGGCTGTGACGTGCGTGATCCCGGGTACCGCCAAGCCCTCCTACGCCCGCGACAGCATGGG
>JAMJQR010000084.1 GCA_023554335.1 Candidatus Benthicola marisminoris | reverse complement strand
GATCCGCCGACGGGCGCCGGCAGCGGCAGGGCAGTGCGTGCAACCCTAGCTCACCAATGTAACTCGAAATCGTCAGTTTAGCCCGAACGCGAGCTCAGCCCGCCCCCGTCAGTGCGTGCCGGCTCCGATCCCGACCCACGGATCGGGTGGCGGGGTCTCGGCCGTGTGGACGGGGAGCACCGGATAATCCACCTCGGGCTGGTCTCCCGTCAGGGACTCGAGGAAGCGCGTGATCTGCTGGACCTCCTCGACGGTGAAGTCCTTGCCGAGCTGGGCCTCGCCCATCACTGCCACGGTCTCGCCGAGCTCCCACACCTTGCCGGTGTGGAAGTACGGGGCCGTCAGGTCGACGTTGCGCAGCACCGGCACCTTGAACGCGAACTCGTCGTTCGGGTCGCCGGTGACGTTGAAGCGGCCGCGATCTTCCGGAGGCAGCAGCTCGACCCCTGGATTCCGGACGGCGCCGAAGCGCTGGTAGCTCGTGCCGCCGAGCAGGATGCCCCCGTGACACGCGGTGCACCCCGAGTCCATGAACAGCGTGAGTCCCACCTTCTCCTCATCCGTCAGCGCCGCGTCGTCCCCGAGGAGGTACAGATCGAAGGGCGCGTTCGGCGTGACGAGCGTCGCCTCGAAAGCCTCGATGGCGCGCGCCATGTTCTCGAACGTGACAGGATCCTCTTCTCCCGGGAACGCGGCCTCGAACATCTTCACGTAGTCGGGAATCGACTTCAAGGTGGCCACGGTGCGCTCCGGCGTGCTGCTCATCTCCACCGACGCTTGCACCGGCCCTTGCGCCTGCTCCATCAGGTCGGCGGCCCGGCCGTCCCAGAACTGGGCCAGGTTATACACCGAGTTGAGCACCGTGGGAGCGTTGCGCGGGCCGGCCTGCCAGCCATGACCGATGGAGGTCTCCATCAGGTCCACACCGCCCAACCCCAGGTTGTGGCACGTGTTGCAGCTGATGAGCCAGCTCTGGGACAGGCGGGGCTCGAAGTAGAGCTTCTCGCCCAGCTCCACCTTTACGGGCGTGATCGGGTTGCCCTCGAGCTCGGGCGGCTCGGCGGGCACGACCTCGAACAGTGCTCGCGCGCGTTCCATCAGCGGGCTCGCGGCCTCTGCCTGCACTGCGCTCTCCGTCTCCGTCGCGGCCTCGGTCGCTGAGTCGTCCGCGGGCGTGCACGCCCATGCGAGTGTCAGCGCCGGAAGGATGGCCAGGTATCGCGCTCTCACTTGGTCCCCCTGGGTTGCGTCCGTTTCTTGCTCCTGCGGTCGGATGCGCGGGCCATCGGCTTCAGCATCCGTGCCACCTCCGAATGGCCGGACTCGCGCGGAGCGTAGACGGCAGACACCTTAGGTGAGCGCAATTTTCCGGGCACGAGGACGGTCGTACTCCCTGCCCGACCGCACTTCCGCGCAGAATCGGACGGGCGTTTCCGGTCGGATGGCGTCATATCGTCCCGGAGGGTGAAGAGTGCGGACGCCGGGTGTGTATTCATAGCAGACACCGAACTCGAGGTCTGCGACCATGTTGATGTACTCGACGTGTATATTCTGCAATCAGTCCCTCGGGACGAACGAGGCGATCGAGATCTTCCCGATCGGCCGTCGTATCTCATTTGATTCGGCCAAGGGGCGCCTGTGGGTCATCTGCCGGAAGTGCGAGCGTTGGAATCTCTCTCCCCTCGAGATCCGCTGGGAGGTGATCGAGGAATGCGAGCGGCTGTTCCGTGACACCCGTCTTCGCGTCACCACCGACAACATCGGGATGGCGAAGCTCCCGGAGGGACTCGAGCTGGTCCGGCTGGGCAAGCCGATGCGCGGAGAGTTCGCCGCCTGGCGCTACGGCGACCAGTTCGGCCGCAGGCACAAGCGCTCGATCATGTACACTACCGCCGGTGTCGGAGCCATCGGGCTCGTGGTCGTCGGCGGGGCAGCGCTGGGCGCCTCGCTCGGCGGAGCCTGGTACGGGTACACGCAGGTCATCCAGGGAATCATGAACGAGCGTATCGCCTCGCGGCTGCGCCACCCGGAGACGGACGAGAAGATCAAGGTGCAGCTCAAGCACCTCGAGAAGTCCAGGTTCGTCCCCACCGGGGAGCCCGGAGAGTGGGAGCTCCACGTGAAGTACGCCCGCGGTTGGAGCAGCGGGTTCAGCTCGGGGGGCGGCGAGACGCTGGTGTACGAGGGCCAGGACGCGATGGACGTGGCTGGAAAGCTCATGGCACGCGCCAATCGTTCCGGCGGCAACAAGCAGACGATCGACAAGGCCGTCGAGCGCATCGAGTCCGTCGGAGACCCCGAGTCTTTCCTGGAAGAGGCCGTACGTGAATCCGAGCGCCTCCGCCGGGAGAAGGCGGGCGACAACCCGAAGAAGCTGGCTAAGGCGACGGCCGGTTCGCTCGCCAAGCTGCCCAAGGACATCCGGCTCGCGATCGAGATGGCCACCCACGAGGAGGCGGAGCGCAGGGCCATGGAGGGAGAGCTCGAGGTCCTCGAAGCGGCCTGGCAGAACGCCGAGGAGATCGCCGGAATCGCCGACAGCCTCCTGCTGCCGACCGAGGTCGAGGAGTTCGTCAGCGCGGAGAAACGAGGGGCCGCGGCGGAGCCACGGATCATCGTCCCGGCAGGCGCCGGCGTGTCCGCGCCGGGTGAGCGCTCGGAGGGTGGCGAGTGATGCGAAACGAGTTGGAGGCCCGCTTCCCGGTCGTGGCGGGCCTCCGGCTCTCGACGCCCGAGGTGGTCGTCGCCATCACCCTGCTCGCGCTGAGCGCTTACCTCCTGCTGGCCGGACTGGCGGACAGCTGGGCCACCGGGTCCGGCCTCATGAACGAGAGCGGACTCGCAGTGGGCCGCGACTTCACGATGTTCTGGTCGGCCTCGGTCCTGGCGCTGGAAGGTAATGCCGGTTCCGTGTACGACTTCCAGGTCATCCGGGATCTGCAGGGACTCCTGACCGGCGTGCCCGACCCGGCCTACCCGGGATGGCTCTATCCCCCGACCGCCCTGCTGCTCGTGGCCCCCGTGTCCCTGCTTCCCTACAAGGGCGCGCTCATCGCCTGGTCCGTGGCGGGAACCGGCGCCCTGGGATTCGTGCTCTGGAAGCTGTCGCGCGACCCCGCCCTGGTGCCGGCGCTCCTTCTGTTTCCCGCCGTCGCTCTCTGCCTGATCAACGGGCAGAGCGGACTGTTCCTGGCTGCGCTCGTGGGAGGCGGACTCGTGCTGGTGGATCGAAGGCCCTGGGTCGCCGGCGTGCTCCTCGGCATCGCCACCGTGAAGCCGCAGATGTTGCTTCTGGTGGTGCCGTGCCTGCTGCTCGGCCGGCACTGGAAGACGATCCTGGCACTGGTCGTCACGTTCGACGTTCTGGTCGCTCTGTCTCTCCTCGCGTTCGGAACCGAGGTCTGGAGCGGCTTCTTCGGCCAGGTTCTCGGGGGCGTGGACATCCTCGAGAACGTCAGGCCGCTGGAGAGAATGCCCTCGGTTCTCGTCGCCGCCTCGCTCGCCGGCCTGGGCCGGGGCGCGGCGATGGCCGCACAGATCCTGGTCGGAATCCTCGTCCTCGTAGCGGTCGGCTGGACCTGGGTCCGCAGGCTGCGCATGCCGGTTCGCGGCTCGGCGCTCCTGTTCGGCTTGCCTCTCGTCACCCCGTACTCGTTCGACTACGACCTGGCGGTCCTAACCGTGGCGATCGCCTGGCTCCTCATGGAGGCGGGGAGACGCGGATGGCTCCGGGGCGAGAAGGCGCTCATCGCGATCCTGTGGATCTCACCCATCGCCGGTTGGCTCCTGGCGGCGGGCACCGGCCTCCTGCTCACGCCTCTCGTGCTGGCGGCCGCTCTCGCGGGCGTTCTCCGTGCCGCGCACCTCGAAGGGACGGCCTCACCCCTGGAAGGCACCGCCGCGTGAGCCCGATCGCGCTTCGACCCATCCGGCCCGCAGACGACGCCGAGCTGGAGCGCGTTCTCGTTGAGGTCCTCGCGGAGTTCGGAGCCACGGGTGAGGGCTTCTCAGACCAGGACGCCGAGCTGTCCGCCATGTCGGAGGCCTACGGCGGGCCGGGAGCGGCCTACTTCGTGGCCCTGCTGGACGGAAGCCTCGTGGGAGGAGCAGGGCTGGGCCCCCTGCCGGGCGCCGATCCCGACACGTGTGAACTCAGAAAGATGTACCTTCTTCCGTCGGCGCGGGGGCTCGGGGCGGGCCGCCGCCTGGTCGAGATCTGTCTGGAAGAGGCGAGGCGTCTGGGCTATCGGAAGTGCTATCTGGAGACACTGGCGCAGATGGATCGAGCGCGAGACCTTTACGAGCGATTCGGCTTCCTCCCCCTGGAGGCACCCATGGGCGACACCGGACATTTCGGCTGCAACCGGTGGTACGCGCTGAGCTTGTGACGCGACCGCGCGAGGACGACCCCGGCACGACGGCGGCACTTCTCGAGCTGGGCTTCGAGCCCGCCCGCCCCACTCCCGAACATCTCGAAGACACGCTCCTCCCCTCGGGCGACCACAAGCTGGTCATGGATCGCCGGGCCATGAGCACTCGTGTGTCCGTCGCGGCGATTCACCCGTCCAGGCACCTCCTCGAGGACGCGGCGGGCCGGGCGTTCGGGGAGATGGACCGCCTGATCGGGCTCCTGAATCGGTTCGACTCGGCGTCGGCCGTGGGCGTGCTCAACTCCGAAGGCCGGATCCGCGGCGCTCCGCCTGAGCTGACGGCCCTCCTGGATCGGTCGAGCGCCGTTCACACGGCCACCGGAGGCGCGTTCGACATCACCGTCCAGCCCATCGTCGACCTGCTGCACCGGACGGCCGAAGAGGACGGGGGCGCTCCGGACGAAGCCTCGTGGCGAGAGGCGCTGGAAAGAGTGGATGCCGCGTCGGTGCACGTGGCCGGAAGCGACGTGCGGCTGGACCGGGACGGTATGGGCGTAACCCTGGATGGCATCGCGAAGGGATTCATCGTCGATGCCATGGCCGCGGTCCTCGAGGCGCACGGGATCGAGCGATTCCTGATCGACGCGGGCGGCGACATCCGGGCGTCCGGAGAGCGGGAGGACGGCAGCGGCTGGCAGGTGGCCATCCGCGATCCACGCGACGGGACCGTTCTCCCGGCCGCCCTCGTCATGAGCGGAGGGGCCGTGGCCACGTCGGGTGGCTACGAGGCCCGCTACGATCCCGAGGGCTCCTGGCATCACATCGTGAGCTCGCGCACGGGCCGCTCGCCCGGGGACCTCCTCAGCGTCACGGTCACGGGACCCAACGTGTACGCGGCCGACGCCCTGGCGACGGCAGCTCTTCTGATGTCCCCGCGGGAGGGAGCCCGGTTCATCGACTCCCTTCCCGGATTCGAATGCATGGCGATCGATGCCGAAGGGCGGCTCGTCCTCTCGGCCGGCTGGAACGGACTGACCGTCACTTCCCAAGAGGAAGGTGTGAGATGAGATCGGATTACTCGGGCGTCCAGGTGACCGCCCTGGTGGCTCTTCGCTTCGCCATCGGGTGGCACTTCTTCTACGAGGGCGTCGCGAAGGCCGTAAACGCATACTGGACCTCCGCCGGCTACCTGGACCAGTCGCAGGGATTCCTCTCGGAGTGGTTCGTGGACCTGGCCTCCAACCCGGGAACGCTGGCCGTGGTGGACGTCCTCAACGTCTGGGGGCTCATTCTGGTCGGTCTCGGTCTGATGCTCGGTGGGCTGACCCGCACCGCCACCTTCTTCGGGATCATCATGCTGGCCCTGTACTACCTGGCGACGCCGCCCTGGCCCGGGTTCGTGTACACGATCCCCTCGGAAGGCGCGTACCTGATCATCAACAAGACCTTCATCGAGCTGTGCGCGTTGTTCGTGACCCTGTTCTTCCCGACAGGGCACATCGTCGGTCTGGATCGCCTGCTGCGGCTGGCCCGCGGCAAGGGAACGGTTCAGGAATCGAGCGCATGACGCCCACTCGGAATCGCACGGAGGACGAACGATGAGTGACGAGATTCGCAACGGCGACGAAGAGCTTTTCGACGACGCCGATCTGCAGGAAGGGGAAGCACCGACCGAGGGCGCTGCCGAGCCCGACCCCGAGCCGGTGACCGAGCCGGCAAGCGAGCCGCCCGCGGACGATCCGACACCACCGCCACCGCCGCCCGTCGAGCCGCCGCCCTCGAGATCAGGGGGGATCGGTCGGCGCGACCTGGTGAAGGCTCTTGCCACGGTGCCGGTCATCGGGGCGCTCGGGTACTCGGCGCTCCGGCGTAAGGGCCTGGCGGACGACGAGCGGGAGCGCCTCCTGGCCGAGCTGGGGATCGAGGACGAGGGCTCCGCCGTGTTCTCCGAGCTCACCACCATGACGCACCCCGACACGCTGCGGATCGGGATCGTCGGGTACGGGGGCGAGGGCGAGTCGCTGATCCGCAGCCTCGGATTCGCGCACCCGGATTGGATCCAGGCGCGGCGCGAGGCCAAGATCGAGAACCCGCGCGACACGTGGCTGGACGAATGGCTCGAGCAGGAGAACCTGAATCTCGAGCTCACCGCCGTGTGCGACGTGTTCGACGTCCGTGCCGAGCGGGCGATCGCGGCCTCCACGCAGCCCATCCGGCCGGGCGGGGACACGCGGCAGCTGAAGCCGGCCAAGCGCTACCGTCACTACGAGGAGCTGTGCAACGCCCCGGACGTGGATGCCGTCATCATCGCCACCCCGGACCATCTGCACTCCCCGATCACGGTCGCCGCGGCCAACGCGGGCAAGCACGTCTACTGCGAGAAGTGCATGACTCGGACGGAGGAAGGTGTGTGGCCGATGGCGGATGCCGTGAAGCAGAGCGGCATCGTCTTCCAGCTCGGACACCAGAACCGGCAGATGGAGAGCCACGAGAAGGCGCGGGAGGTGGTGGACAAGGGGGTCCTGGGCCCGATCACCCTGGTCGAAACCACCACGAACCGGAACGACCCTTGGGGCGCGTGGGTGTGGGACATCCACGAGGATGGCAACCCGCGCACCATCGACTGGGAGCTGTTCCAGGAGAACGCGGGCAACGAGGTACCGTTCAGCCTCGAGCGCTTCTTCCGCTGGCGGTGCTGGTACGACTACGGCACGGGCCTCTCGGGCGACCTCCTGTCGCACGAGTACGACGCCATCAACCAGGTCCTGAACCTCGGGATCCCGCACTCGGCCGTGGCGTCGGGAGGGGTCTACTTCTTCAAGGACGGCCGGGACGTGCCCGACGTGTGGCAGGCCGTGTTCGAGTATCCGGATCGAGATCTCACGCTCATCTACAGCTCGACCCTGGCCAACGGACGGGACCGGGGAATCGTGATGATGGGACACGACGCCTCGATGGAGGTCGGCACCCGCCTCAAGGTCACGGCGGACGGCTCCAGCACCCGGTACCAGGAGATGCTGGAGGAGGGCCTGGTACGACGCGACCGCCCGATGCTCACGTACCAGAGCGGCTTCAAGGGCGTGGACGCGGTCACGACGCCGACGCAGGAGTACTTCGCCAGCCGCGGCCTCCTGTTCACGTATCGGGGCGGCCGGCGGGTGAGCACGTACTATCTGCACCTGCGCGAATGGCTGAACGCCATCCGGTACGGGGGCGACACGAGCTGCAACATCGATCGCGGAATCGAGGAAGCCATCACGTGCCACATGGCCACGAAGTCGTATCTCGAGGGCCGGCGCGTGTACTGGGATCCGATCCAGCGCAAGATCGTCTGAGGCGCCCATGAGCAACTCTCGGGGCCGGAAGATCCAGCTCGGGGCGATGATGTTCCTCCAGTACGCCATCTGGGGGGCGTGGGCGCCGGTGCTCTCGTCGCACCTGCTGGGAGACCTGGGGTTCAGCGGCGCACAGGTGGGCTGGATCTACGCGCTGCTCCCGCTGGCCACGATCATCGCGCCGATCATCGGCGGTCAGGTGGCAGACCGGTACTTCTCCACCGAACGTGTGATCGGCTTCCTCGCGTTCACCGGCGGCATCGTGCTGATGGTCGTGGCCCGCACGGCCGACTTCGACACGATGTTCATCCTCATGCTGGTCTACTGCATGCTGTACGCTCCCACCCTCGCCCTCACGAACTCGATCGCCATGATCAACATGGAGGACTCCGAGAAGGAGTTCGGGGCGATCCGGGTGTGGGGGACCCTGGGGTGGATCGCAGCCGGCCTCATGCTGACGGGCTGGAGGTGGTTCGGCGAAAGCGACGTGCTGCCGGCCATGCAGGGCGACATGCTCTTCCTCGCCGGAGCCCTGTCGATCCTCATGGGGATCCAGTCGTTCTTCCTCCCGCACACGCCGCCGCAGCGGGAGGGCGTGAGTCCGTGGGCGTTCCTCGAATCGATGAAGATGCTGAAGGTGAAGGACTTCGCCGTCTTCGTCGGCATCACGTTCGTGGTCGCCACCGAGCTCGAGTTCTACTACATCCTGACGGCGCCCTTCCTCGAGTCGGACGCGATCGGAGTCTCGAGCACGAACATCCCGGCCGTGATGACCATCGCGCAGATCGCGGAAATCTTCGTGATGGCCTTCATGTTGTCGTGGGCCCTCAAGAAGTACGGCATGCGGAAGACGCTCGCGATCGGTGTGATCGCGTGGCCGATCCGCTACATCATCTTCGCGATCGGAAGTCCCGCGTGGCTGGTGATCGCCTCGCTGATGCTGCACGGCTTCTGCTACGTGTTCTTCTTCGTCGCCGCCTTCATCTACGTGGACAAGGTGGCGCCGCCGGACATCCGGGCCTCGGCCCAGAGCCTGATCGCGATCATCGCGCTCGGCCTCGGCCGCTTCCTCGGCAGCCTGTTCGCAGGCTGGGTCCGCGACTTCTTCACCACGGACGGCGTCACGAACTGGACGAACGTGTTCCTGGTCCCGTGCGCCCTGACCATCTTCTGCGCCGTGGCGTTCCTGCTCTTCTTCCGTGAGGAGTCGGAGCCGGTCGCGGCCGGAAACGCCTGAATGGGAAAGCGAGCCTGAGCGAATGAGCGGAAAGAGACTCGGAGTCGGCTTCGTGGGGGCGGGATTCAACGCCCAGTTTCACATCAGGTCCTGGGTCGGGGTCCGGGGCGCGGACGTCCTCGGCGTGGCCTCCCGTGATCGCGCCGAAGAGGCGGCGGCCCTGGCCCGCTCGCTCGGCGTGGGCGACGCGAAGGCGTACTCATCAGTCTCGGACCTGGTAGCGGATCCCGCGATCGATGCGATCTGGATCTGCTCCCCCAACTTCACGCGCATCGAAGTGATGGAAGAGATCGTCGATGCGATCGAGTCTGGCCGCGGGGAGCTCGTGGGCGTGGCCTGCGAGAAGCCCCTGGGCCGGAACGCGGCCGAGGCCAGACGCATGCTGGAGCTGGTGGAGCAGGTCGGCCTGCTGCACGGATACCTGGAGAACCAGCTGTTCACGCCGGGCGTCGTGCGCGGGCGCGACATCGTGTGGTCCCGCGGGGCGGCGCTCACGGGCCCGCCGTACCTCGCGCGCTCGGCCGAGGAGCACAGCGGACCGCACATGCCGTGGTTCTGGGAAGGCGAGCTGCAGGGCGGAGGCGTGCTGAACGACATGATGTGCCATTCCGTAGAGGTGGCGCGCTTCCTCCTCACGCCCCCCGGCGAGCCCAGGGACGTGCTCACCCCGGTCAAGGTCACGGCGCACACGAATTGCCTGAAGTGGCAGCGTCCCCGCTACGCCGGCCAGCTGGCCGAGATGAGCGATGGCCGGCTCGACTACGCCAACCGGCCGGCCGAGGACTACGCCCGCGGAGTCGTGGAGTACCGCGCGGCCGACGGCAGCCCGCGCATCGTCGAGGTGAGCACCTCGTGGTGCTACGTCGGCGCCGGCCTCCGCCTGAGCATGGAGCTCCTGGGCCCCGAGTACGCCATGGAGATCAACTCCCTGGACCCGGGCCTCAAGGTGTTCCTGAGCCGGGAGGTGGTCGGTGACACGGGCGAGGACCTGGTCGAGAAGCAGAACGCGGAGACGGGCGTGATGCCGATCGTGGCCGACGAGGAGTCCGAGTACGGTTACACCGGCGAG
>JAMJQR010000010.1 GCA_023554335.1 Candidatus Benthicola marisminoris | reverse complement strand
GGTGACCTGATGGGCCTGCCGGTGGGCTAGGGCTCGTCGGCCGGCGGCAACTCTGCCGCGTCCTCGACCGCGTCCATCTTCGAGCCCGAGATGCTGACCGCCACCATCTTCCCGAGCAGTCGCTGGAGCTCCCGCCGTCTGCGCCGCGTGCTTCGCGTATACAGCGTGCGCGCCGTCCCGTAGCAGGCGCTCACGGCCGTTACCGCCATGAGCACGAAGGCGACAGGGCTTCCCAGCTCTCCCATCCCGATCGCGCCGGACATCCCTACTCCGACCGCGCTCCCGGCGACGCCGAGCCCCACGAACAGCGCTGAAGACAGAGAGTCCAGCCTTTCGGAGATCCGAATCTCGGTCTGGCCGTCCCGCGGCGTGATCGAGACGACGGGATGTGAGAGGCGGCTGCTGGAGAGGCCCCGCGATGCGGTCCACGTGGCCGAGCGGCCGGTCCGGATGATATCGCCGCCGTCGGCGAAGGAGCGCTGGATCTCCTCGAGCATCCGGTCCAGCGAGTCCTGGCTCACCTCTCCCTCCAGAACTTCGACCAGCTCGAGGGTCTTCACTTCGCCGAAGACCGGCGAGCGCCGGGTCTCCGGAGACTCGACTTCCCTCTCCGCCACGGCCCGCCGCACGTAGGCCGGATCGATTCCCGCCTCCCGGGCGACCTGCTCCAGATCGGCCGCGCTCAGGGCTCCGCCCGAGGGCGCCGGCACGCTGGACTCGTGCTGGAGCTCCGCGGCTCTGCGGAGTACCTCGCCCGCCGCTTCGTCGTCGAATCGCCTCGTGTCGTTCATCACACGCGCTCCGCTCAGCCCACCATCCATACGACGCCAACCGCGATCGCAGCGGCGCCGAACGCGAACAGCAGGCCCCGGTACAGGTTGGCCCCACCGCGGGCGAACCGCTTCGCCATCCACCCGATCAGGGCCGCGAACAGGGTCATTGCGGCGACGGTTCCCGCAGCGAAGGCAGCCACGTAGGCCACGGCTTCGGACCTCAAAGCGAACGCCAGCGCCGGCAGGATCCCCAGGAAATGGGCGCTCCCGGCCAGGCCGTGCAGGATCCCCACGCTGAAGGCGGCCCTCGCCTGCACGTGAAGATGGGCGGCGGCTGCGCCATGCGCGTGCGGGGCCTCGTGGTCCGTCGTGACCGGGTGCACGTGCACGTGGGCGTGCCGGTGGCCGTCGTGCCGGTGCTCGTGAACGTGGACCCGCTGCCGCAACGCCTGTCGGATCCCCCACACGCCGATCGCGACGAGCACAAGCCCGACCAGGCGCTCGCTCCAGGCCGACAGCTGCTCAACGGGAAGGACTTCGCGGAGCAGCAGGGCGGCCAGTCCTACGACCACCACGCCGCCGGCATGGCCGAGGCCCCAAAGCAGGCCGGCGGCCCACGGGCGCTCGTCCCGATCGGCCGCCAGTGGCGCAACCGCAGCGAGGTGGTCCGGACCGGCCAGCACGTGGATGGCACCGGCGGAGAGACCGGCGACGATGGCCGCGATCACGGGCTGACCGACGTATCTGCCGCGAGCGGCGGTCCGTACACGGAAGGTACCGGGCGGCGCTGGCCGGGCGGCGTCCCCAGCCTCTCCGTCCGATCGACTCGTCCGCCTTGCTGAGCGTAGGTCACGTACGTCTGCACGCCCCGCTGCCTCGAACCGGTCGGGGTCCGGATCCACCATTCCCGCACGATCCACCCGCCCGCCGGAAGCTGGTCGAAAACCATCTGGCCGTACGGGCCGGGACCCGTCCCCAGGTGACTGGGCGCCGCGATCCCCGTGTACGAGAACTCGAGCGTGCGGAGCTGGGAGGTCTCCCGGTCCAGCCACAGGACGCCATCCACGTCCACCCGGTCGGTCGGCTCGGACACCGGCTCGAAGGCGAGGCCGACGATCACGTCATCTCCTCCCGTCCGATAGCGAAAGCAGTGCGAGTCGAGGAATTGATCCGACAGGAGCACCTCGGCGTCGGGACCGTAGAAATAGGTACCCTCTTCCGCCTCCCGGGCGTACCCGTGCTCCTCGAGCTCCTCGATGGGGACGCTGCGCCACGGATGTCGCCCGGCGTACGACACGAACTGCACATCCCCCTGCTCGAGCGCCTCACCCCACAGGTTCACGTGTCGCTGATACGTCATGGCATCGAAACGGTAGGCCGCCGCCGTCTTCTCGGTAACCTGGAGCGCCTTGCGGGCCTCCTCCCAGAGGACGTACGTCGCCTCTCCCTCTTCCGGCCGCACGCTGCACTCCGACTCGCTCTCCACCGCCAGCACCGGAAGTACGATGGCGCTCGAAGAAGCGGTCAGCTCGCGGGTCACGGTCTCATCGGCGAGGAGCGTGATCTCCCCGGACAGGGAGTTCTCGAATCCGATTCTCTCCGCCCGGAGCTCGAACACGCCCGCCCCCGGCGCTCGCAGCTGGTAGGTCCCCCGTGCGCTGGTCACCGTGCTGGCCACCTCGGTGCCAGCGGCATCGAGCAGGACGATCAGGGCCCCGGCCACGGGCTCCGCGGAAGATGCGTCCAGGAGCCGTCCGCGCACGGCCTGCGCCGTCAGGTCGGACGCCGCCAGGACCGAGAGGATCAGGAAGATGAAGGTGCGCTTCCGCATGCTCGCTCGTGCTCCACCTGTTCGATTCCAGCCGTGACCAGCCGCCACTGCAGGCGCATCTGGTCCCCGATCGGCATCGGGGTGATCCCCGACTCGCCGGCTTCCTCCGAGATCCGCCTCGGATCGTCGCCGGCCGCGAGTCTCGCGCGCCAGCCCTCGATACGCGACCGCCAGGCCTCGGCCGCCGGGTCGGGCGGTCCGAGTTCTTCGCCGACGCCGGGCGTCAGGAACAGCGGCATCTCCGAGACCAGCGTCAGCGGATCGCCACCCAGGGACCGCACGGTTTCCATCGAGCTCGGCCGAAAGCGACCTGCCGTCTCGATGTCCCTCAGCGCCTCGAAGTGGGCGCGCATCCGTCTCGAGTCCGGCCGGGTGCAGAATCCCCGCTCGATTCGCTCGAAGCCCTTCTCGCCGCCTCGCTCAACGTCGTGAAGAACATAGCCGAGCGCCCTTACGGCGGCACCACACGTCCTCATCAGCGCCGCGCACCGGTCGCGCCACGCGCCCTCCAGGAGATGCCATGGCCCGGCCCCGAATCCCATCCCGTGAAGCGAGGCGTGCAGGTCGAACGGCCCGGCGGCGCCTCTCCACCAGTCCCACGCGGCCCAATTCTCCGGCCGCGCTCCGCCATCATCCGGTCCGCGCGGGTATCCGAACTCGATGTCGTCGCCGGGCAACTCGCGGACCACGCCGGCCAGGTACTGACCGAGATCGAACGCCTCCGTCATTCCGGCGGCCCAGGCCCGATTGCGCTCCTCTCCGTCCGGATTCAGGTGCGGAATGATCCACCACTCGTACCGCATGAGCATGGCGTCGGCGGGGTCGAGCGAAGACAGGTAGCGGACGAGATGGCGCAGAAGGCGCGGACCGACCGGCTCATCCGCGTGACTCCCGGCCACCAGGCTGACGCGGAAGGGCCCGGTACCGAATCGGAGGGCTACGACAGGCCTCCCCTCGCGCGACCGGCCGATGGACGGCCCATCCCCCGCGATTCCGTGCCCCGCCCCCATGATGTCCGATATCCGTTCGTACACGTGTGCTCCGAATCCAGAATTCGAAAGGCCCCGCACCATGTTAAGAAGCGGCGCCCTTCTCGGGCACTACTAGCCCGAGACCCAGGCGCGCATGTAACCTCCCACTGCACCCGTAACCATCCCGACCGGAGAGACACGAATGACGAAGCGCGGCGGCTCGATCGACACTCAGCTGATCCACGCCGGCGAGATCCGGCCCGGCATCGAAGGCGCCGTGGCGCTGCCCATCTTCCAGTCCGCCAACTTCGAGTCCGTGGAGGGCGAGGAGTACCACGAAATCAAGTACATGCGGCTCAGCAACTCGCCCAATCACACGGTCCTGGCGGCCAAGCTGGCGGCGCTCGAGAATGCCGAGGCCGCCGTGGTCACCACCAGCGGCATGGCGGCGATCACCACGATCTTCCACTCGCTCCTCTCGGCCGGTGACCACGTGATCTTCCAGGACTGCCTGTACGGAGGCACGTACGACTACGCGCGGCGGGAGTTCGGGCGCCACGGCCTCACCTGCGACTTCGTGGCCGGAGACCGCCCCGACACCTGGGCCGACGTTCTGCGGCCCGAGACGCGCATGATCTACGTCGAGACGATCACCAACCCGCTGGTGCAGGTGGCGGACCTGGAGGCGGTGGCCGCCTTCGCCCGCGATCACCAGCTCATTTCCGTGATCGACAACACGTTCGCCAGCCCGGTGAACTTCCGCCCGGCGGAAATCGACTTCGATCTCTCTCTTCACAGCGGCACCAAGTACCTGAACGGACACTCGGACATCGTGTGCGGGGCGGTGATCGGGAAGGTCGACGTCGTCGCCCGGGTGAAGAAGATGATGAACTACCTGGGCGGCTCGCTGGACGCCCACGCGTGCTTCCTGCTTCACCGCGGGCTCAAGACCCTCGCGGTGCGGGTCCGCCAGCAGAGCGGCAGCGCCCTGGCCCTGGCCCGGACACTGGAGGCGCACCCCGCCGTGACCCGGGTCAACTATCCGGGTCTGCCCTCCAACGACGGCCACGAGCGGGCGGCCCGCCTGTTCGACGGATTCGGCGGGATGCTCAGCTTCGAGCTCGCCGGCGGAGCCGAGGCGGCCGGGCGATTTGCCGAAGCGGTGACCATTCCGATCGTGGCCCCGAGCCTGGGCGGCGTCGAGACGTTGATTACGCTTCCTGCCCTCACGTCGCATGCCGGGCTGACACCCGCGGAACGGGCCGAAGTGGGCGTGGCGGACGGCCTGATCCGCGTGTCGGTGGGCATCGAGGGCACCGACGACCTGGTGGCAGATTTCGAGGCGGGGCTCGCTACGCTGTAGCTTAGGAGATGGCCCTGCTCATTCCTCACACGCGGGAGGCCCCGATGCGATTCTGCGTTCGAACCACGGCCCTCACGATCGGCGTCATGTGGGCTTTCATTTTCTTCGCCGTCGCCGGCGCACAGCAGGTGTGGCCCACGTACGGGGTGGCGTTTCTCGAGCTGATGGACGGCCTGTATCCGGGCTACGCGCCGGGCGGCTTCGGCTCGGTGATCATGGGTTCGCTGTACGCGCTCGTGGACGGAGCGATCGGCGGAGCCGTGTTCGCCTGGCTGTACAACCGGCTGCTGGGGAAGAGGGACGCCTGACCGGGCCGCGCACCTATGGTGTTGAGAAACGGCGGCCTCTCTCGCGCGCCACGCGCTCGGAGAGGAAGATCTTGAGCAGGCTCTGGTAGGGGACGTCCCGTTCGTTGGCCAGGGCCTTCAGCTCCTCCAACAGCGCCTTGGGCAGTCGAAGCGATATGGTCTGCGTCGACGGCTTGAGGGCCGGGAAGGAGCCCGCCACCGACTTCTCCCAGTCGAAGTAGTCGACGACGTCGTGCTCGGCCCAGAACTCCCGCTCCTCATCCTCGGTGCGAAACTTCGGCACCGACTCGTTCACCTCGGGCTTCTTCTTACGCTTGCCCATATGTCCTCCGCTCCCGCCTGCTCATCGGACGCGCCGAAATCACCCGGACCCGGTCTTCCCTGACCGTGAACACGATCGTGAGCAGGCGCCCACTGGCGGTCCGTCCGAGCGCCGCATACCTGGGCTCACCCTGGGAGTGCCTGGAATCCGGGGCGATCAGCACCGGGCGCTGAAAGAAGATCTGCTCGCACTCCATGGACGAGACCTGGTGGCGTTCCCAGTTCTTGTCGACGTTGCCGGCATCCCACTCGAAGCCGGTGCATGTCCCCAGTTCCGCGGGCCACTCACCCATGTCGAAGTATATGATCAATATATACGTTTTGCAAGAAACGCTTGAACGTTGGAGGGTCACCGGCCGCTCGACGCCCAGCCGGACTCAGAAAGACGTTTCCGCGGAAACGTCCGGCGCCCTTCGGTCGAAACGGATCATGGTCCGCGGGCATGCCGCTTCAACCAAGAGTCTAACTCCCGCCATCAACAGGCTCTCAAGGAGAGCCCGTACACTGGGAGGTGATCCAACCCCGTCCTCGCGGGTACCTTCAAGCTGGAGGCACCTCATGAGGATCTTCGGCGACCACGAGGAACAGACGCTCCGTCAGCTGCGGGACGTCGCGGCCCGCGCGGAGCACGCCGCCCTGATGGCCGACGGCCACCTCGGCTACGTGATGCCGATCGGGGGCGTGGCGGCCTACCGCGACGAGGTGTCGGTCGTCGGCGTCGGCTTCGACATCGCGTGTGGGAATGCGGCCATCCGAACGGACCTCCGGCTCTCAGACTTCGGCCCCGAGGGACGCCAGCGCAGGGTCCGCCTGGGGGCGATCGCGGACGAGATCGGCGACGTCATCAGCTTCGGGCTCGGACGCACCAACAAGGCCGACGATGCGCCGGTCGACCATCCCCTGTTCGACGATCCGGCCTGGGATGCCGTACCCGCCGGCAAGCGCCACGACCTCCTGAAGAAGGCCCGCGCCCAGCTCGGCACGGTCGGAAGCGGCAACCACTACGTGGACGTCTTCGCGGACGAAGACGACCGGATCTGGGTCGGCGTGCACTTCGGAAGCCGCGGCTTCGGCCACACCGTGGCGAGCGCCTTCCTCGCGCTGGGACAGGGCCGGGGGTGGGGCGAACGGGTGCCGGAGCGCGAGACCATCTTCTCGCTGGACTCTCCCCTCGGCCACGACTATTGCGGTCTCATGGAGCTCGCCGGCCGCTACGCCTACGCCGGCCGGGAGTGGGTCGTCCGGAAGGTCGTGGACCTGATTGGAGGCCGGGAGCTGGAGCTCGTGCACAACCACCACAATTTCGCCTGGCACGAGACGCATTACGGGGAAGACTTCGTGGTCGTCCGCAAGGGCGCGACGCCCGCCTTCCCCGGCCAGACGGGTTTCATCGGCGGATCGATGGGGGACGACGCGGTGATCGTGCGCGGCGCCGAGCCCGAGGCGGGAAGCGAGATCGACAAGCTCCAGAGGGAAGCTCTCTACTCCACCGTGCACGGGGCCGGCCGTGTCATGAGCCGCACCGCTGCGCGCGGGAAGGTGAAGCGGAAGACCGGAAAGGTGATCCGCCCGGGCAAGGTGAGCCCGGACATGATGCACGCTTGGGTGCGAGAGAAGGGCGTCATCCTGCGCGGCGGAGGGCTGGACGAGAGCCCGCACGTGTACCGGCGCCTGCCCCAGGTGCTGGCGGCGCAGGGCGGCACGATCGAGATCCTGCACACCCTCAGGCCGCTCGTCGTCGTGATGGCCGGGCCGGACGTGTTCGACCCGTACCGGGACTGACCTACTTCTTCTGAACGCGGAAGTTCAGCGTCCCGCTATAGTCGGTCAGGGTCAGGACGATCGTCCAGGTGCCGGTCGTTCCCGCGGCCGTGTCCTCGTTCAGGCTCGGCTCGAGCCCCTGGCTGTACACGGTCGTGCCGTCGGCGTCCCGGATGACGACGCCGGCAGCGCCGGCGGCCGTCGTGGTGGAGTGATCCACCGACGCCATGGTCCCCGTGTTCGCCCACGTGTACTGCAGCACGGTCCCGACATCCGTCACGTCGCTCGCCTGCAACTGGAAGTTGTCGGTGGCATTGTCGATCTGGGGCTCGAAGCCCGCCAGCGGGTCTGCGGGATTGTCGTTGCCGCAGGCGCTCAGCATCACGAGCACTGCGACGACAAGTGATTTCAATTTCATTCTCTACCTTCCCGTGCGAGTGGGGCGATTCATCTACAAGGGCGTCTTAAAGACAAGATCCATGCCCATAGCGTGATATTGACCCGCCCGTGTCTGTACTCAGCACAGACAACTGGTTGACCCTTCAAGACTTTAGGTGC
>JAMJQR010000009.1 GCA_023554335.1 Candidatus Benthicola marisminoris | reverse complement strand
GACAAATTCCCTGCCCCGGCGCGCCCCTGCCCCGGCCTGCCCCCTGCCCCGACGCTCAGCCCGCCTGAAGCCCGATGTCGAACACCGCCCGGTAACCGCCCTCGACTTCCTCGACGTCGAGCAGGAGCTGGCTGCCCCCGCTCCGGAAGATGAAGTCGTCGGGATTCCGAGTGCGCTGGCCCGACTGCGACGCGTACGGCTGAGTCTCGAACACGCGGTCCGTGACCTCGTCGTCGAAGTAGAGCTGCGACGCGAACTCCTCGCCCATGTCGTCGCCGGGATTCGTCCGGATCATGAAGTGGATGTGGACGGTGCGGCCCCGGTACCAGCCGGGGTAAATGGTCGTGAACCGCGCGATCCCATCCCGGCCGGTGACCTGGTGTCCGCGCAGGAAGCTCTTCCCCGTGGTGTCGAATCGATCGTTGATGTCCTGCACGCCCGAGTAGACGCCGGCCGCGTCGCACTGCCACACGTCGACGAGCGCGCCCGCCAGCGGCTCGCACCGCTGAGCGTCGAGGCGCGACACCTGGAAGGCGAGTTCGAGCTTCGCACCCTCACGGACCGAGCCGTCGGTCGGATCGGAGCGGATGTCCGAGCGGTCGAGCTCCGTATCGACGAAGTACGGACCCGCCGTCTGGCTCGGGCGCACGATGCACTTCGGAAGCCGGAACGAGTGGCGTGACACCTCGGGGCCTGCGGCTGCACCGGATCCGGTGCCGGGCAACGCCGCCGACGCCGTGCCCGGCGTCACGAACGCCGCGGCCCCACCGGCCCCGAGTAACCCCAGGACCTCGCGGCGGCTGAGGATGCGACCGATCTGGACGTCGTCGTGCTCCATGACCGTCCTTTCTCGCTGAAGGAAAGCGCCCGCCGCGACCCTGAATGCGCGGTGGGCGCGACCGATCATCGACCGGCAGGGGCGTAGACGTCAACCCGGCCGCGGCGCCGCTTCCCACCTGTCCCTCGGCTACGAGCATGGCGAGGCGGCGAAGAGGTCCTCGGAGGCCTCGAATTCGGGGTGGACCGGGGCGAGATCTACGGCCTTCTCGGGCCGAACGGCGCCGGCAAGACGACCTGTTTCGACATTCTCGCGGGATTCCTGGACCCCGACGCCGGCGAGGTGTGCCTGGCCGGGCGTCCGCTGGACGGGGAGGCCCGGGTGGCCGGCATCGAGTGCGAGCAGCCGGCGGTTCTCCGGGCACGCGCGGAAGCCCTCGGCCTCGCTTGGCGACCCGCCGGCCAGCGGACTGCGGTGTGGCTGCCGGAGCGCGAGACGCCGGAGGCGGTGGCCTCCCGCTATCAGGGCCTCCCGATCCGTGGTCTGGACTTACATCCCGTCCGCCTCGAGGATGTGTATCAGGAGGTCGTCGGCCGCGCATAGATCGGCCCCGCGATGCTCCTCGCCCACACTGCGGGTGACGTCCGACGCGATCCGGAGGTAGACCGTGCAACGTATGGCCAACGTGAGAAGGACGGGGAACCGGTCCTGCGCCCTCGTAGCTCTTCTCCTCCTGACACTGCCAACCGCCGCTTCGGCGCAGCTCGCCGCGCAGGAGACCCTGCTCGATCACCTCGCCGGGGACTGGGTGATGACGGGGACGATCGAGGGGGACGAAGTCGTTCACGACGTGGACGCCGACTGGGTCCTCGCGGGCCATTACCTGCGCTTTCATGATCTCTCTCGCGAGCGCGACGAAAGGGGAGACCGTGCCTACGAAGCGACGGTCTTCATCGGCCGGGATGCCGGGCGGGACCGATTCGTCTGTCTGTGGCTGGACGTCACCGGCGGTGAAGGCCTCGCATCCGGCGTCCTAGGCTACGCAACGCCCGTCGCCGACACGATTCCCTTCGTCTTCGACCTGGGCGAGTACGCGATTCACAACACCTTCGTCTATCAGCGCGCCGAAGACACTTGGGAGTGGACCATCGTGAACGTGCGCGGTGAGGAACGCAGCGAGTTCGCGCACGTGACCCTGGAACGGAGGTTCGACGCGGTCCCGGGGAACTGGTCGACGGAACAGCGCGAGATCCTCGACGCGGTCGCCAGGCTCTCCGCGACGACCGCGCCCGGCGGGGGAGGCGCGGACGACTATGCCGCAATGCTGACAGAAGACTTCAGCCGTTGGACCATAGGTACCGACACCTTCGACCGTAAGCAGACCTGGATCGAGGGCATTCGCGGCTGGTTCGCCGACGGTTGGCGCGTGAGCGACCGGCAGGCCGACGTGCTCGAGATCACAGTCGAGGGGAGCACCGCTTTCTCCCGGCGGATCGTGTCCGAGACCTACGTGGGACCGGACGGCGAGATTTCGCCTCCAGCCAGGGCCGCGCTCGCCGAAGTGTGGAGACGGGACGGCGAAGGCTGGAGACTGCAGCGCGTGACCGTTCACCCGATCCAGGAGTGACGCACCGTCGTTGCCGCCGGCTCAACCCCTTCGCTCCAGCGCCTCCTTCCGCTCCCGCCAGTCCGGCAGATGGCTATCCATCAGGGCGTAGAACCGCGCGTTGTGGCTGGGCTCGAGCAGATGCACGAGTTCGTGGACGAGGATGTACTCGAGGTGATCCGGGGGCCGCGCCGCCAGCTCGGAATTCAGGCGGATCGTGCGCCGAGCGGGCGTGCAGCTTCCCCACCGCGTCTTCATTCGGCGCACCTGGAACCCGGCCACCTTCACCCCGAGCCGCGGCTCCCAGCGCTGCAGAAGATCAGGAACGGCGGCTCGGACCTGGTCGCGGTACCACGCATCGACCGCGGCCCGCCGGGTCTCGATCGTTGAACCCGGCCTGACGCGCAGCAGCAGCCGCTCGCGGCTCAAGTCGACCGACGTGGCTCCGCGATGCTCGGCCACCGCCAGCGGATAGCTCGTGCCCCATACATCCAGGCTCTCCCCGGGCACGTAGCTTCGACGCGGCGGCCTGTCCCGCGGCGGACGATTCGCCTGCTCCCGGATCCGCTCCCGATGCTTCCGGATCCACTCCAGCTTCGACCGGGCGAATTCATGAATCTCAGCGAGACTCGCACGACGCGGGGCGGAGATCCTCACCTCTCCGTGCGGCGGACGCACGGTCAGGTTGAGGTTCTTCACCCTCTTCCGGACCACCTCGATGGTGATCTCCTCCAGCGTGATCTGCGACTCCATCCGCGCCTGCGTCTCCTTCGCTCTCCGAGACCTGCCGGTCCACCGGCCAGCCGGGCCCGTGCCCGACCCGACTCCGAACCCCTCGACGGAGATGATCGCATGCTCGGTGCACCGCCGGAAGGTAGACGTCCGTATCCGGCCCGCCCCTGCCGCGCACCGATCGGCTCCTTGACCCTGCCGGGCTGCAACTTCCGCAACGACAGCTCCCGTTTCCTGCGGATCGTTCTCGATAGCGACGAGATCAAGTCTGCCTCGGTCGAGACGGCCTACCTCGATCGCCGGCCGATCGATGCGCAGGAGGGCTACTGCGACCTCGGATCGCACAATCTCCGTCAGCTCGTCATCTCCGCCGCGAACTTCCCGAACGGCGGGACGACGGACCGGTTGGAGCGACTCGAGGTGACTCTCGGCTCCGCGACCGGATCGACGTCCACGGACCCTTGGGAAGAGCTCGACTTCGCGACGCTCTCCGCGACGGGCGATACGTCGATCGGCGAAGGCGCGGCGCAGTTCGCCTTCCTGGTGGTCGAGAAGGAGCAGGGCTGGCAGAACAACTTCGAGGAGGTCTTCCTGGTGACGAAG